>DATMDI010000157.1:0-10879 GCA_035557875.1 Vicinamibacterales bacterium | reverse complement strand
GTTCCGGCCGATCACGAGATCACCGTGCGCGAGCTGCTGACGCACACGTCCGGGCTCGTCAGCGGGCCGATGAGCAACAGTGCCAACCGCAAGGTGGCGATCAAGGGCACCGAGTCGCTGGCAGAGTACCTGCCGCGGCTGGCGAGCACGCCGCTCGAGTTCCAGCCGGGCACGCGCTGGGCCTACAGCGCGCAGGCCGGGTTCGACGTCCTGCTGCACGTCGTCGAGATCGCCTCGGGCCAGCCGGCCGACGTGTTCCTCAAGCAGCGCCTCTTCGATCCGCTCGGCATGAAGGACACGTTCTTCTATCCGGTGGAAAACCCGCGCCTGGCCGGCCGCTACGACCGTCAGGCCGACGGCACGCTGCGCCGCAACACCACCACGCCGAACTTCCTGAATGGGCGCTACTTCTCCGGCGGCGGCGGCCTCGCCAGCACCGCCGAGGACTACTTCCAGTTCGCGCAGATGCTGCTCAACGGCGGGCAGATGAACGGCAAGCGGTTCCTCTCGCCGCGCAGCGTCGAGATGATGGCGTCGGTCATCGCCCCCGACACGCTGCCCGGCCGTCCGGCCGGCGAGGCATATGGCCTCAGTGTGCGCGTCGTGAACAACCCCGCCGCGCGCAACACCTTCCTGTCGCAGGGCAGCTTCGGCTGGAGCGGCGCCTACGGCACCCACTTCTGGATCGACCCGAAGGAGAAGGTGATCGGCATCCTGATGACGCAGACGCCGAACCAGGAAGTGCGTGGGGACTTTGAAAACGCTGTTGCCTTCTCGATCGTGGGCGGCACGCCAGCGAGTGGAACCCACTAGAAGGCTCAGGGCTCAAGGCTCAGGGCTCAGGGGCTTGCGAAGGACGCTCCCTCTCGCTTCGCTCGTCGTCGCGCTGCTCACTGCGCAGGCGTCGGCGCAAACGGCGGAGACGATTCTCGTCAACGGGAAGGTCGTGACGGTCGACAGCCGCGAATCGGTGGTGGAGGCGCTGGCGATTCGCGACGGTCGCATCCTGGCTGCCGGCACGTCGGCCGAGATCCGCAAGCGCGCGGGCGCCAACACGCAAACGATCGATCTGCAGGGGCGCACGGTCATTCCCGGGCTGATCGACTCGCACCTTCACGCCATTCGCGCCGCGCTCAGCTTTTCCACCGAGGTCAATTGGATCGGCGCGCGCTCCATGGAGGAGGCGCTCGGGCGCATCCGCAAGGCGGCGCAGACGATGCCGCGCGGCAGCTGGCTGATCGTGGCCGGCGGCTGGAACGAACAGCAGTTCGCGGAGAAGCGCCGGCCCACGCAGGGCGAACTCGAAGCGGCCGCGCCCGACAACCCGGTCTACGTCCAGCTTGGCTACGGCTGGGCGGTGCTGACCGACGACGGCCCGCGCGCGCTGAAGATCGCCAGCGACGCCGACATCCCGAACGGTGGCCGCCTCGAGCGTGACGCCGCCGGGCGGCCGACCGGCGCGGTGACCGGACCGCAGGCCGCCATCATCGCGCTCTTCGATCGGCTGCCGCGGCCGACCTACGCGCAGCAGGTCGAGGGCACGCGTGCGTTCTTCCGCGAGCTGAACCGTCTCGGTCTCACCGGCGTGATGGATCCGGGCGGCAACAACCTCACGCCGGCCGACTACGGCGCGGTGCAGGAAGTGTGGCGCCGCGGCGAGATGACGGTGCGCGTCGCCTATTCACTCAACGGCCAGACCTCCGGCCGCGAGCTCGACGACTACAAGACGCTGCTGGCGCTGGTGCCGATGGGCGCGGGTGACGCCATGCTGCGCTTCGTCGGGCTGGGGGAGCGGCTGACGGAGGCGATGAACAACAACCCGCGGCCGGCCGACGCCGACAAGGAGAAGTACTTCGAGATTGCGCGCTGGGCGGCACAGCGCGGCTACGGCCTGACGATGCACTGGGGGCCTGATGCCACGGTGGACCATCTGCTCACCGTCTTCGAGCGCGTGAACAGCGAGATTCCGATCGCGCCGTTGCGCTGGTCGATCGCCCACCTGAACGACGCGTCGCCGAAGACGCTGGCGCGCATGAAGGCCCTGGGCGTGGGCTGGACGGTGCAGGACGCGATGTACTTCGGCGGCGAGGCGTTCGTCAAACAGGCGGGGCCAGACGCCGCGCGCCGCGTGCCGCCCGTAGTCACCGCCGATCGGCTCGGCGTGATCGTCGGCGGCGGGACCGATGCCCACCGGGTCGCGTCGTACAACCCGTTCACGTCGCTGCAGTGGTTCCTCGATGGCCGCACGGTGAGCGGACTGGCGATGCGGGGCCCCGAGGAGACACCCACGCGGCAGCAGGCGCTCCGCTTCTACACCAGGGGCAGCGCCTGGTTCTCGCACGACGACGACGAGCGCGGCTCGCTCGAGGCGGGCAAGCTGGCGGACCTTGCGGTGCTGTCGCAGGACTATCTCACCGTGCCGGTGGGCGAAGTGGGCGACATTGAATCCGTGCTGACGATGCTCGGCGGCCGGATCGTCTACGGCGCCGGCCCGTTCGCGTCGTTGCAGAAGTAGTCGTGGGGGCCGCCTGATCGTACGTGGGGGCCGCCTTCAGGCGGCCCGGGGCCGCCTAAAGCCGGCCCCCACGTCCCTTCCTCCCCACCACATCGATCAGCGCCGGACCGATGAGGAGCGACTGCGGTTCCCTGGACGCCGCCCGCCAGTCGCGCGTCAACTGCCGCGCGTCGGCCCTGGTGAACGCCGCCAGCCCCGCCAGTCGATCGATGACCCCGCCCAGGAAGTAGGCCGACAGCCAGCTCCACACCGGCGATCCCGGGTGTCCGCTCTTGACGGTGGGCGCGACGTCCACGAGCTCCAGCCCCGCCTGCTTGTAGAGCGCCGGCAGCCGCGCCCCGATGCTCGCGTCGCCGCCCTGACTCTCGAAGAACGCACGGTCGGCGGCCAGGAACCGCTCCCAGGTGGAGGGAGGCGGAATCATGCGGAGCGTCTCCCGTTGATAGTCCTCGATCGCGAGCACCCCGCCCGGTCGGAGCGCGGCGGCGAGCTGACGTACGCGCGCCAGCGGATCCGGCAAGAACAGGAACACCCAGCGGGCGAAGACGACGTCGTAGTGCGCGCGGGGCAGCGCCACGTCGGCAAGATGCTCGCGCCACAGCCGCCCATCGCCGAGCCCGTCGCGTGCGGCGAGCCGTGCGACGCCGCCGGCAAACACCGCTGACGGTTCCACCACGTCCACGGCGCCCCGCACGCGGCGCCGCAGCTCGCGGTGCAGCGAGCCGGCGCCGGGCCCGATTTCAAGCACCCTGGTGCCGCGGCGGATCTTCAGGCGATCGAACAGCGCGTGCGCGGTGGGATCCCACAGCCGCGCCTGTGCCCGAAGCCGCGAGGCTTCAGTGGAGCTGTCGCCGAGGAGATAGGTGTAGGAGCGCGGGCGGGGCATTGCCCACGACGATACCGCAGGCGGGTTTGAGAACCCGCAGCCACGAAAGAGGCTTATTCGGCGGCGCCGGCCAGATACCAGCCGCGCGTGCGCACCGACAGCCCCTTCTTGCGGGTGCGGATCTGGACGTTGCGCCAGCCCTGCTCGGCGGACGCTTCGAACGCCAGGACGTACTGATGCCGGAGCTCCTCGACCATCTGGTTGATGGCGGCGGCGGTCGAAGCGGCGTCGTAGGCGACGAAGAAGTCGCCGCCGGTGGCACGAGCCAGGCTGGCGAGCAGCGACCGGCGCTCGGCTTCGAAGGGAACCTTGTCGGACTCGCGCGTGCCGGTCGCCATCACGAACACGTAGACCGGAACGTCTACGGCGCTGGCGATGGCCGACACCTGTTCCGGCGTGTAGGCGCTGGCCGTGTCGGCGCCGTCGGTGAGCACGACGAGCGCGCGGCGGTTGGCAGTGCGCCTGGACACAATGGCGGCGGTGCCGGCGATGGCGTCGTAGAGCGACGTCGATCCCCAGGCGTCCACCACGCTCACGCGATCGTTGACGGCCTTGATGTCGTGGGTGAACTCGTGGACCGAGAGCAGCCGGGTGTCGAACGAGTAGAGGGCCGCATCGTCACGCGACGGGTTCAGGCTCCCCAGAACGGCGGTCGAGATACGCTGCGACAGGTCGCTCGCCGCGCCGATCTTCATGCTGCCAGACCCGTCCATGAGCAGCGCCACGCTGGCCGGGGCCCCGGCCTCGGTGCGCAGGTCGAGGATGGGACGCGACGTGCCGGCGTCGAAGACCTCGAAATCCTCGCGGCGAAGGCTCGGCACGATTTTGCCGCGCCCGTCGCGCACGATGGCGGCCATCGACACGAGATCGACGCTCGAGCGGAAGACCGCGGGCGGAGGCTCCTGGGCCCATCCCGGACCAGCCAGCGCCACGAGCAGACACGTCGCGGCGAACCGTCGAAACGTAGAGGCCATACCTGCTCCAGACAACCCGGGAAACTCTCCGAACGGGGGGTGCACCCTTTATCGTCGAATCGATCGCCGAACGCTAGAGGGAAATCCCTGGGTTGACCACGCAATTACCCGCACCCGCGCGCAACCGTGATCACTGCGGCGGGTGCGAGCGCGCGCAGCCGCGGGAGGTCCTGCCCGGCGTTTGGGGCCGTCGTGGTACCATCCGCGCGCCCGGCCGAGGGCGCTTCCCGGCCTCCAACGGTCGAGTTCGCCTCGGCCGGTCCGCCTGCATCGGAGCCCACCTCATGACCCGTCCCCTGTTTGGTTTCATCGGCGCGGCGACGCTGGCCGCCCTGGCCGCCGCCACTGGTGTCGTTGCGCAGCGCGCGACGTTCGTCCCGGTCAGTCAGGAGATGCTCCTCAAGCCGAGTCCGGACGACTGGCTGATGTACAGCCGCACCTACGACGCCCAGCGCTTCAGCCCGCTGAAGCAGATCAACCGGCAGAACGTGGGGCAGCTGAAAGAGGCGTTCAAGAAGGAACTGGGCAACGGCCCGCACGAGAGCATCCCCATCGTCTACCGCGGCGTGATGTACATGCTGCTTCCAGGCGCCGCGATCCAGGCCGTGGACGCCGCCTCCGGCGCGCTCATCTGGGAGCACCGGCGGCCGAGCGGCGGCTCGCGGGCGAAGACCATCGCCATCTACGAGGACATGGTCTATTACACGTCGCCCGACGGTTTCATCGTCGCCCTCGACGCCCGCACCGGCGAAGTGCGGTGGGAAACGAAGTCTACCGGCGGCATGGTGGCCGGGGTCATCGTCGTGGAGGGCAAGGTCATCTCCGGGCGCTCGTGCTCGCCGTCGCGCGACAACTGCTACGTGGCGGCCCACGACGCGAAGACGGGCGCGGAGCTGTGGCGCTTCTATACGGCGGCAGGCTCGAACGAGCCCGGCGGTGACAGCTGGGCTGGCGCACCCGATGCGACCCGTTCGGCCTCCACGTGGGGGCTTCCCGGCGGCTACGACCCGGTCAAGCGGCTCATCTATTGGGGGGTTGCCAATCCCACCCCGAACACCCGCGCCAATCGTCACGGCGGACGCTACGACAACGGGGTCGGCTTCACGGCGCCGATCGACCTGTACAGCAACTCCACCATCGCGCTGAACCCGGATACCGGCAAGCTGGCCTGGTACTACCAGCACCTGCCGGGGGATGACTGGGACGAGGACTATCCGCACGAGCGGACGCTGCTGCGCACGCCGGTGAGCCCGGATCCGAAGTTCGTGAAGTGGATCAATCCCGACGTGAAGAAGGGCGAGCCGCGTGACGTCGCGATGATGGTGGGCGAGGGCGGCGGCATCTTCGCGCTCGACCGCGGCACCGGACAGTTTCTCTGGGCCAGCCCGTTCCCGTTCGATACCCCCAACTTCCTGATCTCGAGTGTGGACGGCAAGACCGGCCGGGTGACGATCAACAAGGACGTCACGTTCACCGGCCCGCAGGATCGCAAGGTGATCTGCTACTGGAACACGCGCAGCTACTGGCCGACGGCCTATCACCCGGGCACCAACTCGTTGTTCGTGCCGTACGTCGAGAACTGCCTCGACATGACGACGGCCGGTCCCAACAACACCCCGCGCGAGCGGCGGGTCGGCATCCCGCGCGACGGCAGCGATCCCGACAAGTGGGCCGGGCTGATGAAGATCAACGCCTCGACCGGACAGATGACGCCAATCTACCAGGGGCGTGCGCCGGGCAACGGCGCCGTGCTCGCCACCGGCGGCGACCTGATCTTCTGGGGCGATCTCGACCACAAGTTCCGCGCCTTCGACGCGGTGAGCGGCCGCGTGCTCTGGGAAACGACGCTGAACGGCCCGATCCAGAACAGCACCGTCACCTACTCCGTGAACGGCAAGCAGTACGTGGCCGTGATGACCGGCAGCGGGCTCGTGACCGGCGGCCTGATGGATCAGGCCGGCATCAAGCCCAATCGTGGGTACAACGCGCTGTACGTTTACGCCTTGCCGTGAATCAGAGGCAAGGCGTGTGGAGGGCCGCTCGCTTCGCTCGCGGTAGGGCGGGTGGGGCAGGTAGGGCAGGTAGGTAGGGCGGGGCTTTAGCCCCGCCGATCACCGCCGCCGACTGCTCAGCGGCTCTTCAGCAGGTCTCTGATCTCCGTCAGCAGCACCTGGTCCGCCGTAGGCGCCGGCGGCGCGGGCGCCTCGGCCTGTTTCTGCTTCAGCGAGTTGGCGCCCTTCACGACCATGAAGACCGCGAACGCGACGATGAGGAAGCTGACGATCGAGTTGATGAAGACGCCGTAGTTCAGCGTGACGGCGCCCGCGGCCTTGGCCTCGGCCAGCGAGGCATACGGCGGCGCGGCCTTGGCGCCGTCGCGCAGCACGGCGAACATGTTCGTGAAGTCCACGCCGCCGAGCGCCATCCCGATGGGCGGCATGATGACGTCGTTGACGAACGAGTTGACGATCGTTCCGAACGCGGCTCCGATGATGATGCCCACCGCCATGTCGAGGACGTTCCCCCGCATGGCGAACTCCTTGAACTCTCTCAGCATGAGCCGCTCCTCCCAGGAGGCGATCCAGGCGCGCCCCGGGCACAGCTTGTATCACGTTATCGCGCGTCGATGGCGCAGAGCTGCGTCTAGCTGAGCGGCCTGCCGCGCCTCTCGAGCCGTAGTACCATCCGCCGCGCCGCGTGCGCGGCCGGGAACCAAGGAGTGGACATGAGACGACTGTGGATGGTGGCTGCCGCACTGGTGGTCTCGGCGAGCGGTGTGGTGGTGACGGGCGACGATGCGCAGCGGCTGCTCGGCGTCGATCATTTCATCCGGGTCACGTCCACCGTGCCGGCGATTGCCGGCCAGCCGGCGCAGCTCTACCTGCGCGAGCGGGTATTGGCGGGGACGGCCCTCCGCGGCCGATCGTTCGATGATCGTGTCGTCCTGTTCGTACACGGGGCCGGCACGCCGGCCGAAGTCTCCTTCGACGTTCCCTATCAGGACTACAGCTGGATGGGGCATCTCGCCCGGGCCGGGTTCGACGTGTTCTCCGTGGACATGACCGGCTATGGCCGTTCCACGCGGCCGTTTCCGATGAACGACCCGTGCAACCTGGCCCCAGATCGCCAGGTGGGGTTCACGGCACCGTGCAAGGCGAGCTATCCCGGCAACCTCACCACGATCGCCTCGGACTGGGACGACGTGGGGGCGGCCGTGGATTACATTCGCGCGCTGCGGCGGGTGGAGAAGGTGAGCCTCGTCGCGTGGTCGCTCGGCGGTCCGCGCGCCGGCGGCTACGCGGCGCGCCACCCGCAGAAGGTGAATCGGCTCGTCCTGCTCGCGCCGGCCTACAACCGGCAGATGCCCGCCGCGGCCCCGGCCAGGCTTCCCGTCGAGGGTGTGGTGTTCAACACGCAGTCGCGCGCGGAGTTCGAGGCCAACTGGGAGCGGCAGGTCGGCTGCCCGGCGCAATACGACCCGGCGGCGCGCGATTCGGTGTGGAGCGAGATGCTCGCCTCCGACCCGGTCGGGGCTGCGTGGGGGCCTGGCGTCCGGCGTGCTCCGCAGACGACCACGTGGGGCTGGGACACGGCCACCGTCGCGAAACAGATGACGCCGACGCTGATCGTGCAAGGCATCCACGACAAGCAGGTGAACCCCGAGCGCGCGAAGGATCTCTACGCCGACCTCGGCGCGCCCGAGAAGGTGCTGGTGGATCTCGGCTGCGCGTCGCACAACGCGATGTGGGAGAAAGCCGCACACCCGCTGCTCTTCAACGCCTCGCTCGAGTGGCTCGACAAGGGCACGGTGAACGGCGCCAAGACCGGCGTGCTCAAGGTGGGGTACTGACGCGTGGCACGAGTCAAGGGAAGCCTCGTCCGCACCGCTGACCGGTCAATCGATCCGCTGTTCGTGGACCGCTGGTCGCCGCGGGCGATGTCGGGTGAGCCGATTACGCGCGACGAGCTGTTTCAGCTGTTCGAGGCGGCGCGGTGGGCGCCGTCGTCGGGCAACAGCCAGCCGTGGCGAATGCTCTACGCGCACCGTGACGGCCCCCACTGGCCGACCTTCTTCGGCTTGCTGGCCTCGGGCAACCAGGTCTGGTGCGTGAACGCGGCGGTGCTCGTGGTGTTCGTCTCCCAGAGGATGCGAGAGGGCACCGACAAGCCGCTGCCGACGCACTCGTACGACACCGGGTCGGCGTGGATGAGCCTGGCCTGTCAGGGTTGGATCAGCGGCTACGTCGTGCACGGCATGGCCGGCTTCGACTACGAGCGCGCCCGCACCGAGCTGGGCGTGCCGGACGGCTTCCATGTCGACGCGATGTGCGCGATTGGCCACCCCGGTCCGATCGATAACCTGCCCGAATCGTTCCGTCCCCGCGAGACGCCGAGCCCGAGGAAGAAGGTAGAAGAGTTCGCTTTCGAAGGTGAATTCGTGAGGTGAAGCGAACCTGAAGGCTCAGGGCTCACGGCGTGGAGGGCTTTGACCTTGACCTTGAGCCTTGAGCCTTGAGCCACGCGGTGACGCATTGACGCCTTGCGTCAATGCGTCATCGCGTAGACGAGCACGTTGATGCCGAAGGAATAGCCCGGCACCGACATCGTGCGAAAGTACTCGGGATCGTCGCCTTCGCGCTCGAACGAGTCGCCGAGGTCGGTGTTGTGCGTGCTCAACACCATGATGCGCCCCTTGTCGTCGAGGATCGCGCGCGTGTGGACTTCGGCGCTATCCGCGCCGCGCTCCGAGGTGTTGCCGCCGCTCCCGGCCCAGAAGTTGATCGACGCGATCTGCGGCGTGCGCTGCACCTGGAAGTTCGAGTGGAACAGCGGATGGTCTCTCGGCAGCTCGACGATCGGGTACTGGTCCGCAGGCAGCACGCGGCGCAGCTGCGCTTCCCACCACTGCCACGCGTAGCCGCCCCAGAAGTCGTCGGCCCACAGGAAGCCGCCCTTGAGCAGGTAGTCGCGCAGCTTCGCGCCCTCGGCCTCGTTGAGCGCGGCCGACCCCACCTCGGTCATCATGATGAACGGGCACTGGTACAGCACCTCGTCGGTGAGCCGCAGCAGCAGGTGGTTGGGCTCGCCGTCGCCGAGCATGCCTACGGTGGTCTTGGTCAGCTCCGACAGCCGGATCGACAGGTTGATGTCGGCGCGCGGCCAGTCCACGTTCCACGACCCGCCCTGGTTGTCGCCGCCGAAGCCGCCGTTGAAGATGATGCGGCAGAACTGGAACGAGCCGTCCACGTCGGCGGCTGTAGACAGCCGGACGTTGCCGAAGCCGCGGTTGAAGCCGCGGCGGAACTGGGCCTCGACCGTGGTGGCGGCGATGAGCGCCGCCAGGACCAGCAGGCTGACGATGGGCCGGCGCCGCACGAAGCGCATGGGCCAGTCTACCCTTGTTCGGCCGCGGCCTGGCATTCGCGTCGCCAGGCGCGTGTTAAGCTGACTTCCGTACCTAGCGGGGTGCCGGCAGTATCTGGCAACCGGCCTGACGCCGGTTCGCAATCAGTGGCGCCCCTACCCACGCGCCCGTTCTCGCCGCGCCCGTGGACGTAGGCATCAGCGAGCACACGCGAAAGGTGTGTGCGATGCCTTATCAGTTCACGTCCCTGACCCCCAACCTCGTCGTTGCCGACGTGGATCGCAGCCTGCGGTTCTATCGTGACGTGCTCGGATTCACTGTCGAGCAGACCGTGCCCGACGCCTCGCCGTTCGTCTTCGCGATCGTGCGGTCGGGTGCGGTGGAGGTCTACCTCAACGCCCCGGGCCCCGCGCTCGAGGAATACCCGGCCTTCAGGGAACGGCCGATCGGCGGCACGTTGACCCTGTTCATCCGTGTGACGGGCGTTCGGGCGGCGTACGATGCGCTCGAGTCCCGGCTGAACGTCGTGATGCCGCTCGAGAAGAAGTGGTACGGCGTCACCGAGTTCGCGTGCACCGATCCTGACGGGTACGTCATCACCTTCGCCGAGGCGGAGGCGTAGGCGCCCTCTCGCACCCCGGCGCATCGACATCTCGCGGGGGCTCGCGGCGGTAGAATCAGCCGGTGAGCTCCCGCGTTCTGGCCATTGCCGCCATCTGCGCCGTCGCGGCGATCGGGGCGGCGTTCGTGTTCCTGCCCCGTCGTGCGCCGGTGCCGGCGGAGGCGCCCGCCACCGACGCTCCAGCCGCGTCGCCCGCGCCCGCCGCCGGTGGTGCCGCGGCGCCGGAGGCGTCGGCTGCGCCCGCCGCGCCGCGCCCGCGCGCTGCCCGGCCGGAAGCCGTGCCTGTGCCCGCCGAGGCGGCACCGGCCGTGGTGGAGGCGCCCGACGCCGGCACGCTGCGCATCGAGTCGGACGTGCCGGGCGCACAGGTCTTCATCGATCGGCAGTTCATCGGCACGACGCCGGTCACGGCGGCCAATCTCAAGCCGGGCACGCACCAGCTGAACGTGTCGGCCGAAGGGTTCGACGGCGTCGCCCGCCCGATCGACGTCGAGGCGGGATCGCGCGATCTGATGAT
>DATMDI010000156.1:0-3065 GCA_035557875.1 Vicinamibacterales bacterium | reverse complement strand
CGAGATCGACCAAGAACACGCTGTTGCGATCGGCGTCCGCGGCGACCGCGGTCGTTCCGTCGGCCGTGACGAGCAAGGTGCCGCCGCTGATCGGCGCCGCGTCGGCGCTCTTCACCGTGTCCTGGAAGAGCGGCGGGAGCTGATCGTGCGGCGTGACGGTGGCGGTGGTGGTCGCCGTGGGGGCGGGGGAGGGGGTGCTGGTCGAGGTGGGCGCCGGGGGCGGTGTCGGCGTGAGGGGCGGTGGTGCCGACGTGCTGCCCGTGCTCGTCGGGGCGGTGTGCGGAGGCTCGGGGCCCAGAGCGGTCGTGCCGGGGTCCGGTTGCGAGCACGCCGCGGCGACTGTGCCGATGGCCAAAGAGGAGAGAACGAGTGTGGACGTTCGCATGCTTAGCCTCCGGGCTTCACGGTCAAAGGATCGGGCTCGAACAGGCTCTGCCGCAGCGTGTCGGCGAGCGCGGCGAGCTCCGCGGGCAGCGGCGCGTAGTACTCGCTCGGGATCGACAGCGCGTGCACGTAGCCGTCGAGCTCGGTCTGCGCCGGGCTGTCCCAGGAGCACACCGCGAACTGATTGAGCCCTTCCGGCGCGATGCCCGGCGGCATATCGCGGGTGTCGGTCATGAAACGCTCGATCAGCTCGGCATCGGCCTCGATCTGGGCGCGGATCTCTGCGGTCCCGAGTGACCACTCCTCGACCATCGCTTCGTTGCCGACGATGAACTCGCGGTAGCCGCCGCTGCATTCCTGGAAGGAGCCGTTGCCGGTGATGTCTCGCTTGTAGAAGTAGACCGCGCCGATGCGCTCGCTGTGGGCGACGGCGTCGGCGATCGGCACGAGATTGTTGTCGAGATCGATGACGGCGATGCCGACGCGATCGCTCACCACGACGATCCAGGCGTCGGGCTTGAGTACGATGCGCAGGAGCTGGTCGCCGTAGTCCTCGCCGGGCCAGCCCATGCGCGTGGCCCACGCGTTCGGCCAGGCGTAGCGAACCTTCGTGAAAAGCTCCTGGCTCAGCTTGGTGAGCAGCTGGTTCTCGGGGGCGCCACCGCGCGCCGCGAGCTCGTCGATGGACGTGAACGCGTAGCCGCGCCCGAGTCCCGGCGTCTCCGTGCGCGTGAGCAGCACGTGATCTTGCCGCAGCTCGGCGGCCTGCTCGGCCGTCGTCCACGAGTAGAGGACGCGGTGCGCCGGAGCGGCGTTCCACACGATCTGCTCGCAGAAGACGCCGACGTCCGCGTTGGCGGCGGCGCAGCTCCCGGCCTGAGCAATGCCTGGCGAAACGAGCCCGCTTTCGGCGCTCAAGTAGGGCGTCGCGCCGCCCGTGCCGCCAGTGCCGCCCGTGCCGGGGCTGACAGAGCCGCCGTCGACGCCGCCCGTGCCCGAGGTGCCCCCGTCGATGGTGAAGGTGCCGCCAGTCCCGCCCGCACCACCTGTACCGCCTGTGCCGCCGCGACCCGTGCCGCCCCTCGCAGCGCTCGCCCCCACGCCGGCGCCGCCCCTCGCGTCGACCTCGCCCTCGGGGGCGGAGCTACAAGCCGCGAAGGCGAGCGCGCCGAGGGTGACCGTGCAAACGGCGACCGCGCGCCCGGGCCGTTCGACGGTGATTGATCTCCAAAGCGCCATTAAGCCGAACCCTCAGTGTACGCCTCGGTGGCGCGAGGGTGTGAGAACGGCTCGAACGACGCGGCGCGTCGGATTCGCCCGTTCAGGGCCCTGGGGGCAGGCCCATACAGGTGGACTCGTTCGCCCAAGCAGGATCCGCGCACTTACCCTCGATGCACTGGAACGCATGGAAGCAGCTGCCGCACGGGTCGCCGAGCTCGCCCACCTTCTCGCACGTCGTGTTGCACTCGGCGTGCGAGCCGCAGGCGTCCCACGACGCGGTGTCGCACTGGGCACCGAGGGCAAGGAGCGCTTTGCAGACGGGCGTGGTCTCGTTGCTGTCGCAGAAGAAGCCTTCGTCCTCGAAGCAGAGGGCGAGATCTTCCGGCGTTGCGATCCCCTGTGCCGAGTTCGAGCAATTCTCACCCGCGCGGCAGGTGCCATAGCAGGGCTCGTTGAGCTTGGCGTGCGGGATCTTGGCGCAGGTGCCGACCGGATGCGCGCCGGAGGTATCCGTGATGAGGCAGCTCATCGCGTCCGTCGAGCGGTCGCAGTCGTAGCCGCCGCTGCACGGGTCGCCGGCTTTCTGATGGCCGATGAAGACGCCGGTGCACGCCGCGACGATGGCGTTCAGATTGCACTGGTCGGTGCTGCTCGAGTACGCGGCCTTGCAACGAGCGAGCGCCGCGGAGTCGATCGTGACGTGCCCCGACATGATGCCGTACACGCCATCCTGCGACGCGTCGTACATCGTTTCGCAGTCGTCGAGCATGCTGGGGATGCCCATCGTCATGCAGCAGGTCGCGGCGGCGCTGCACGCCGTCGCCACCACGTCGTGAAGATCCTCGAGTGCGCCGGAGTCGCCTCCACCTTCGGAGGCGCCGGCGTCGCCCGTCATGCCGCTCGTGCCGCCGCGCCCTCCACTCTGCCCGGCGCTTCCGCCCTGTCCGGCGCCGCCGCCCTTGCCGGCACTCGAGCCGCCGGTGCCGCCGCCGGCCGTGCTCCCCGCGCTGCCGCCCTTGCCGGCCGACACGTTCCCGCCGCTGCCGCCGCTGCCGCTGCTGCCGCCCTTCGCGTCGGTGCCGGCGCGTCCGGCGGGCGGCTCGTCACCGCCCTTGCCCGCCGAGGGGTGCCCCGCCGTCGCGCCGCCCTTGCCCACGTTCGGCACGTCGTGCGTGTCGTCGCCTTTACTCTCACCGCACGCGACGCCCATCAGCGCCACCAACGCGGCACTCGACCACCCGATTCTGGAACGAAGCATGCGAGGTCACCTCCACCTAAGGGACCCCAGTCTATCACGCCTTGCTCAAGGGCATTAATCGCAGCCGATGCGCATGTCGTCGAAGGCCACGTCGTCGATCCACGCGGTGAACCCGGGCGATGCGCTCTGGTAGTTGATCCATCCGACGCGGATCTCGTCGAACACGTTCGGAATATCGGAGTCGTCGTAGTTGCCCGCGCCG
>DATMDI010000155.1:0-3385 GCA_035557875.1 Vicinamibacterales bacterium | reverse complement strand
GCGGTCGTCGGATGGCTGGGCGTCTTCCTGACCGGCAGCGACACATCGGCCAATGCGCTGTTCGGCAACCTCCAGGTCGTCACGGCCAATGCACTCGGGCTCAATCCGATCCTGACCGCATCGGTGAACTCGGCGGCTGGCGTGATGGGCAAGATGATCTCGGTGCAGAGCATCGCCGTGGCCGTGGCCGCCACCGGCATGTCGCGCGACGACGAGAGCAAGCTGTTCCGCTTCACCATCAAGCACAGCGTGCTGCTGATGGTGGTGATGGGGGTCATCTCGATGCTGTACGCCTACGTCTTCCCCGAGTATGTCCCGACGATTACACCTGAATAGGGGTCGCGCGGCGCAGCCGCGTCGCGCCATCCTGTAGCCACGCCCCTCGGCCCGCGCCTTGCAGCCGCTTCAGCGGCCAAGGCGGGGGCGGGCCGCGCCGCACCAAAACGGCGACAACTTTGCTTTACTTTTGAGATGCGCGGACACGTGTGTTCATAAACGGGCCTGGACAAGGCGGCGTAATGAACGAAAGCGGAAAGTCCGCACGTCCTTGGGAAACATGAGCGAGTCCGAGCCGAGTAGTTCATCCAGCGGTGCCAGCAGCCGGCGCCGGTTTTTTGCAGGCGTGATCGCCGCGGTGCAGGCGGCCATCGGTGGCACGCTGGGCGTAGTGGTGGGCGGCGCCGTGCTCTCGCCGGGCCTGGCGCGCCGCGAGTCGTCGTGGCTGCCCGCCGGCCGCCTCACCGATCTGCCGATCAATCAGCCGACGCCGGTGATGCTGCGGCTCGAGCGGCAGGACGGCTATCAGCGCGTCATCGATCGGCACGCCGTGTTCCTCGTGCGTACCGGCGAAAGCGTAACGGCGCTCGATTCCACCTGCACGCACCTCGGCTGCCGCGTCAGCTGGAGCTCGGAGACGCAGGAGCTGCGCTGCCCGTGTCACGGCGGCACCTACGACCGTACCGGCGCCGTGACGTCGGGGCCGCCGCCGGAACCGCTCGCCCGTTTCGCGACCCGCGTGGACAAGGACGGCCGGGTGATGGTGCAGCTCTGATGCTGCAGGCCATCGCCGACTGGTTCGATTCCCGTACCGGCTTCCGCGCCGCGCGCAAGCATCTCCTCGACGAACCGCTCCCGGCCGGCACCGGCTGGTGGTTCGTGACCGGCAGCATCGTACTGTTCCTGATCTCGATCCAGTTCGTCACCGGCGTCGTGCTGACGATGTACTACGTGCCGGCTCCCGATCACGCCTACGACAGCGTGCGGTTCATCATGGACCGGCTGCCCTTCGGCGGCGTGCTGCGCGGGCTGCACGTCTTCGGCGCCAGCTTCATCGTCGTCGCGGCGCTCGTCCACATGCTTCGCGTCGTCGCGCTCGGCTCCTATCGCAAGCCGCGCGAGATGACCTGGATCACCGGCGTGGTGCTGCTGCTGCTCATCCTCGGATTTGCGCTGAGCGGCTACCTGCTGCCGTGGGATCAGAAGGCGTACTGGGCGACGACCGTCACCATCAACGTCGCACGCAGCGGTCCGATGGGCGAATACGTCGCCGGCCTGCTGCGCGGCGGTAGTGGTCTCGGCCCGCTCACGCTGCTGCGCTGGTACTCGGCGCACGTGTTCCTGCTGCCGGCGTGCCTCATCGCGTTCATCGTCGCCCACGTCTACCTGATGCGGCGGCACGGCATCTCGGGCCCGATCGTGCCCGTCGCCGGGCCCGCCAAGCCGTTCTATCCCTATCACGCGCTCAAGGACACCATCGCCGTCGCGCTGGTGTTCGCGGCGCTCGTGGCCCTGGCCGTGACGTTCCGGGCGCCGCTCGACGCGGTGGCCGATCCCACCGACGCCACCTACGTGCCGCGCCCCGAGTGGTACTTCCTGAGCCTGTTTCAGCTGCTGAAGTATTTCCCCGGCCCGCTCGAGCCGGTGGCGACGCAGGGCGTGCCTGGGCTCGTGGTGGCGTTCCTGTTCCTGCTGCCCTTTCTCGGCCGCAGCGGCAGCCGCCGGCTGCGCGACCGGCCGGTCGTGACCGGCATGTTCCTGATCATCGGGCTCGGCGTGACGGGGCTCACGGTGATGGGGCTACGCGACGCGCCGGGCCACTCGGCCTCCGAAGGCTGGAGCCCGCTGGCCGTGGCCGGCAGCGAGTTCGTGAAGGACGCGCGCTGCACGACCTGCCATCGCGCCGGAGGCGCCGCCAGCGAGATCACCGGCCTGGCCATGTTGAAGGATCCCGACTGGCTGCTGTCGCACGTGCGCGACCCGCAGATGATCGCGCCGGGGCTTCGCGAGCCGCCGTCGGGCGCCATGAGCGTCGGGCAGGCGCAGTCGGTCCTGAGCTACACGAAGCGGGTGCGGGCCGGCTTGCCGATTCCGCCGAAGATGAGCGCCGAGACGCACACGGCCTCGCTCATCGTCGGGCGCTACTGTGCGTCGTGCCACATGATCGACGGCGAGGGCAGTCCGGGTGCGCCAGACCTGACACACGCGGGCCGCACCCACGACGCCAAGTGGCTGCACGACTGGATTTCGGCGCCGGACGAAATCGACGCCGGCGCCAACATGCCGGGCTTCAGGGATTTCCTGAGCGATGAGCAGATGTCCGCACTCGTGAAATACCTCGCCGCCCGAAAATAGCGGCGGCGCCGCCCGTCAGGAACAGGAGCAGCGCCGCCGGTTCCGGTATCGCAACGGCATCGATTTCGAGGTTGGCGAACCCTCGGTGATCGAAACCCACCCGTACATTCGACGAGGGATCGCCGTCGATGTCTTCGAGCCCGAAATCGATCGAGCCTCCGAACGCCAGTCGCCGGATGCGAAGAAGCGCCGCCAAGGCCGGGTCGAACTGGCCGGCGCCCAACTCAATCTCGAAGTCGGCGGCGTTACCGCCGCCTGATATCGCGTCGCACCCCTCGCAGACGGTGAAGGTGAAAGGCTGCGTGACGAACATGGCCGTGCCGGCGGCGGTGAATCCGTCGTCACGGTGCCCCGAGATCTGGAGAGTCAGCGTGCCGGCGCCGTACTGGTAGGTCGTCAATCCATTCACGGCGTCTACATCCAAACCCACGAGCGGCCCGCTGACCAGCGTGGCGAACTCCGAATCGAACAAGGCGAAAACCGAGCCGTAGACGAGAACCGCGTCGCCATCGGCTTCCGACGAGAGCTGAAACGGCTGGAGGCCGAACTCGACGCGCAGCTCCCCGTCGGTGACGCGGAAGAACAGCGTGTCCGCGGTCGAGGGCGTTGGAGCGGCGACTATGGTGACGGCGGCGACGGCGGCGACAGCGACAAAACGCAGGATAGGCATGGGAGCCTCCGTGTCTCTGACGAGCGGTTGCCCGGGGGGGGCGGTGAGCCTATCAGAGCTACCTCACCTGGTGTGGTACCAATT
>DATMDI010000154.1:0-8612 GCA_035557875.1 Vicinamibacterales bacterium | reverse complement strand
ATCTGACTTACTCCACGCTGGTACATCAGACGGACGACTGGGATCAGCTCTGGAAGAGCGTCAACACGTATCTGCCGCAGGTGAAAGCGCGGTTCGCGCCGCAGCAGAAGTTCGGCGTCTGCCTGCGCACGTCGGCGCCCTCGGCCGAAATGCTGTCGCAGGACCCGACGAAGCGCGCGGACCTGAAGCAGTTCTTCAAGGACCAGGACCTGTATCTCTACACTGCCAATGCGTTCGTGTATGGCGTGTTCAAGAAGCAGGTGATCAAGGAAGACGTCTACGAGCCGGACTGGATCACGCCCGAGCGCCGCGAGTACACCAAGCAGGTGGCGAACCTGCTGGCGGAGCTGGCGCCGGACGGCGTCAACCCTTCGATCCAGAGCGCGCCGCTCGGCTTCAAGCCGAAGGGGACCGGACCGGACATCGCGAAGGCGTACACGGAGAACGTCGTCGACGTCGTCGCGCACCTGGTGAAGCTGGAGAAGGACACCGGCAAGATCGTCACGCTGGGGCTCGAGCCGGAGCCGCGCTGTTTCCTCGAGACCACGGACGAGACCATCACCTACTTCCAGGACTACCTGTTCGCGCCGCAGACGGCGGAGCAGCTGGCGAAGAAGGCGGGCATCCACGCGGCGGATGCGGCCGCGGCGATGAAGAAGTTCATGGGCGTGGTGTTCGACATCGGGCACCAGTCGGTGGGCTACGAGGACATCCCGGCGTCGCTGCACAAGCTGGTGGCCGCCGGCGTGCAGATCGTCAAGCTGCAGGAAGCCGCGTCGATGCACATCCCGGACGTCACGCAGGAGAAGGTGGACGCGCTGCAGGCTTTCGCCAAGACCATCTACCTGTCGCAGACGTGCCAACGGAAGGACGGGGAGACGCAGTGGTTCCTGAACCTCGAGGACGCCTTCGAGGACTGGTACAGGAACCCGGGCCCGCGGGAGTGGCGGACGCACTTCCACGTGCCGGTGTTCTTGACCGAATTGGGCCACGGCTTCGGGACGACGCGGTTCGGGCTGGAACAGGCGCTCGCCGTCCACAAGCAGACGCCGCTCTCGACCCACCTCGAGATCGAGACCTACACCTGGGACGTGCTGCCGGACCACCTCAAGACGGGCGACATCGTCGAATACGTCACGCGCGAGCTGGAGTGGGTCAAGGGACAGCTCCTTTAGGGTCCGCGCCTTCGGCGCGGCTAAGGCGGGTAAGGCAGGTAGGGCGGGTAGGGACGAAAAGCTCTTACCCGCCTCACCGCGCGAAGCGCGGCCCCACCCGCCCCACTCGCCCGGAGGATCCTTCATGAAAGTCGGCTTCATCGGTCTCGGGCGCATGGGCCAGGGCATGGCCGGGCGCATTCACGGCGCCGGTTACGCCCTGGCGATCTACGACGCGGCGGCGGCACAGACGGCGTCGCTGGCTGCCGTTGGCGCCCGCGCCGCGGCCAGCGTCGCCGACCTCTGCCAGGAACGCGACGTGATCGTCACGATGCTGGTCGAGGACGCGACGATCCTGAGCGTCACGACCGGCCCGGAAGGCCTCGTGGACTCGCTCACGCCGGGCGCCATCCACCTCGTGATGGGAACCCACGGCGTCGCCACCATCCGCACGCTCGAGCAGCGCCACGCCGAGGCGGGCCAGATTCTCGTGGCGGCGCCGGTTCTCGGCCGGCCCGACCTGGCGGCCAGCGGACAGCTCGGCGTCGTCGTCGGCGGACCGCTCGAGGCCACGCAGCGAGTCCGGCCGCTGCTCGAAGCCATGGGCCGCCGCATCTTCGAGGCCGGCCCCAAGCCGGAGTCGGCGACGGCGATCAAGCTGGCCAACAACGCCGTGCTCGGCTGCGCGATGATCGCCATGGCCGAAGGCTTCTCGCTCGTGCGCCGCTACGACGTCGATCCGCAGGTGTTCCAGGACGTGATGACCGAGGGGCTGTTCTCGGCCCCGGCGTACAAGGTGTACGGGCAGAAGATGGTCGAGCAGAGTTACGACCAGGTGGGCTCGCCCATCACCGTCGGGCTCAAGGACGCCACGCTCATCGCCGCGGCCGCCGCCATCGCGCGGGTGCCGATGCCGAGCCACAACGTCTACCTCGATCGCCTGCTCGGCGCCGTCGCCCACGGCGACGCGGATCGGGATCAGGCCGTGCTCGCCCGCGAGCAGGCCCGCGCCGCGGGGCTGGAGTAGCCAAACGGCTGCGGCAATTCGCAGGCGCTCCCCCGTAGCATCAGGGCGCCATTATCCGGCTGGCGTTTCACCCCGCAACGACCGATCGCCGCCCTTCCTGTGCCTGAGCGAACCGCAACACCTACAGCCAGAGGCACCCCCAGAAGTGCAGCGGGCCGTCAGATTTGCAACGCGCGGGAGCGCGCAGTTCACGATTTACTCGCCAATCTTCGTGGTACGCGGCTTGCCTGAAGCGAGGCATGGCCTTGCCGACCGTTCGCCTGCCTCTTGCCGTCCTGTTCGTGGTCTGGGGCTGCTCGTCCTCAGTCGCCCCCGACGCCGTCTCGACGGTTGAAGCCGCGGGCGCTGGAACCGCCGCCGACGTCCCCAGCAGCATCGTGGACCTCACCAACGCCGCACGCGCCAACGCCGGCGTGGCGCCGCTGCGGGCCAACGCGCAGTTGATGCGGGCGGCGCAGCTGCACGCCGAGCAGATGGCCTCGGTCGGGCGCATAGGCCACAGGCTCGACGGCGCGCGGTACCCGTCGCCGCAGGATCGGCTCGCGGCCGCCGGCTACCGCTGGATCGCCTACGCGGAGAACGTCGCCTCCGGCCAGCACACGGCGCAGAGCATTACCGACAGCTGGATGGCGTCGGCCGGCCATCGCGCCAACATGTTGAGCGCCGCCTACACCGAGCTCGGCACCGGCTACGCCGTGGACGCAAACGGGCTGCCCTACTTCGTGCAGGTCTTCGGCAAGCCGCTCTAGGCTCGCTCTCCAGTAGCTTGCCACTCCTTCAGCGGAGACAGGCCACGCGACTAGCTCACCGCCGAGCGCGGGCCGGCGATGAACCCCCACAGCTTGTCCACGTCGAGCGGCTTCACCATGTGATGGTCGAAGCCCGCCTGCATGCAGCGGCGGACGTCTTCCTGCTGGCCCCATCCGGTGAGCGCAATGAGCTGCGTGGCGTCTCCTGACGGGAGGGCGCGTATCCGGCGCGCCACTTCGTAGCCGTCCATGCCCGGCATTCCGATGTCGAGCAGCACCGCGTCGGGCCGGAACGACTCGAACACGCTCAGCGCTTCGAGGCCGCCGCTGGCCGCCGCTACCGTCGCGCCGAGCGATTCGAGCAGGCTCTGCAACGACTGGTTGGCGTCCAGGTTGTCGTCCACCACCAGCACGCGCAAGTGCGGAAACCGTTTGAGAACGGCAGTACCGTCGTGGTCCTGGCGCGGTACAGCGACGAGCGGCAGGCGGACCTCGAACGCGCTGCCGCGCCCGGGCCCGTCGCTCGACGCGGTCACCGACCCGCCGTGCTGCACCACCAGGCTGCGGACGAGCGTGAGGCCGATGCCGAGGCCGCCCTGTGTGCGCCGGTTCGAGCGTGACACCTGCGTGAACATCTCGAAGACGGTGGACAGGTGCTCACGATCGATCCCGATGCCGTTGTCGCACACCGACACCGACACCATCTGCCCGAACTTGCGGACGGCGATCGTGATCTGTCCGCCGGGGTCGGTGTACTTGGCCGCGTTGTTCAGGAGGTTGGCGAACACTTGCGTGAGACGCACGTCGTCGCCGAATACCATCAACGGTTCATCGGGGACGTTCACGGTGAGCCGGTGATCCGAGGCTTCGATCACTGCCCGGCTGGTCTCGACCGCCGCTGCCACGATGTCGGCGAGCGCCACCGGTGCGCGCTGCACTTCGATGAGGCCCCGGGTGATGCGCGACACCTCGAGGAGATCGTCCACCAGCCGCACGAGGTGGCCCGCCTGCCGCTGCATCACACCAACGACGCGGCCGATGTGTGGATCGGAGACCGCCGCCATCTTCAGCAGCTCCAGGCTCGTAAGCAGCGGCGACAGCGGATTGCGCAGCTCGTGGCCGAGCGTGGCCAGGAACTCGTCCTTGCGCTGATCGGCGGCGCGGAGCTCGTCGAGCTGCCGGCGGATCTGGTATTGCCGCTCACGAGCCCGAAGCGTCGTCTTCACCGTGCTGAGGAGCGTCGCCACCCGGACCGGCCGCTCGAGCAGGATGACGTTGCCGAGCGCCGACACCGCGAGCGTGACGTCGACCGAGTCGGCGCCTTGCCGCGTCAGCACCAGCACAGGCAGGTCCGACCACGGCGGCTGTTGCGCGATGACGCCCGCCAGCACTCGGGACGCCGAATCGAGCGTCTCTTCCGGGAGCAACACCGCCGCCGCGCCTCGCTGCAGCTCGGCGGCCATGGCCCCGACGCTGGCGCACACTTCGGTGTGGACGCCGGCGCGCCCAAGGACGTCGCGGGCCGTGGCGCCATCCCTGAGCGTTGACGGCAGCATCAGCAACCGCCGGTCGAGACGGGCCTGATCGTCACTGGCCATCGTCGGTCGTACCTGGGCGCTCTAGTGGGCCTTCGTAGACCGGCACACCGGTGAGCACGCCGCGAAACTGGTCCAGCGCCGCGCCGACCCAGATCGATCCGCGCTCGAACCCGAACTCGCGGATCGTCCGCTCGTGGTCGCCGCCGCGTTTCTTGACCACCGATACCGCCTGGCGGATCCTGCCTCTCGCCTCGAAGAAGCGCATCAACACGACGGCGTCGGCCAGGTAGGTTGCGTCCACCGTTGCGATCATCTGGGCGCCGACGAGCCCCTGGTGGGCGCTCACCATGATGGTTGCGACGTTACGCTGCGCCAGGTAGGTGAGGAGCTCGTGCAACTGGATGATGAGGAACCGCTCGCCGGGCATCGCGTTGAGGTAGCCGTTGAGGCTGTCGATGACGATCAGCGACGCGCCGTCCCGCTCCACGGCGGTGCGGACGGCGTGCACGAGCTCGCCTGGCGACAGCTCGGCCGGATCGACGGGCCGAATCTCGATCAATCCCTTGTCGACACCCTCGGCCAGCGGAATGTTCAGCTCGCCGGCGCGGGTGAGCAGCGTGGCGGGCGTCTCGTCGAAGATGAAGAAGGAGGCGCGCTGGCCGCGCGAAGCCGCCGCGGCGGCGAATTGCGCCGCCAGCGTGGACTTGCCGGTGCCGGCGGCGCCCACGATGAGCGTGCTCGTGCCCTGCTCGAGCCCGCCGCCGAGCAACTGGTCGAATGCCGGGATTCCGCTCGGCAGCTTCTCGCGCCCCAGCAGCTGCCGGTGCTCCGCCGCGACGAGGCGCGGGAACACTTCCAGACCGCCGCGCGTGATCGTGTAGTCGTGATACCCGCCGCGAAACGCCGTCGCCCGGTACTTGACGACACGGAGCCGCCGGCGGTCCGTGCCGTACTCCGGATTGAGCTGCTCCAGCCGCAGCACTCCGTGCACGATGCTCTGCACCTGCGCGTCGGACTCGGTAACGGTCATGTCGTCGAGCAGCAGCACGATGCAGCCGCGGGAGGCGAAATACTGCTTGAGCCCCAGAACCTGGCGGCGGTGACGCAGCGGGCTGCCCGACAGCATCCGCAGCTCGGACATCGAGTCGATGACGACGCAGGTGGGTTTGGTGCGATCGATGTCGGCGAGAATCGCCCGGGTCGTATGCGCCAGCTCGATTTCCGAGGGATGGAACATCGTCGCCTGCGCGTCGGGGTCGAGCACTCCCTCGGTGAGAATCGTCTCGCGCACGGTGATGCCCTCGAGCGTCCACCCGTGCGAGGCGGCGACCGAGTTGAGCTCATCGAGGGTTTCCGACAGCGTGATGTAGAGCACCGGCTCGCCGCGCCGGGCAGCCGCGAGTAAAAACTGCAGCGCCAGCGTCGTCTTGCCCGAGCCGGGCACCCCTTCGACAAGGTAGAGCCGGCGACGCTGCAGGCCGCCGCCGAGCACGTCGTCGAGGCCTTCAACCCCCGTGGTTACAACGTCAATCCCATGATGCGACGTGGACTCCGACATCCCACCCCTCCATGGCGGTGACGCCACTCACGCGGGCGTCGAGGGTCCGGGTATCAAGAGGCGTGCCGAGTGATCTGTTGGGGGACACGCGGCCAGCTCGGCCGTTTGGACTACCGGACGCGCTCCAGTACGCGGCCGAAGCCACGCACCTGGGGTGAACGCCCCACGAGCCGCACGCTCGCCATCAGTGCGTGCGGTGTGCTCGAGACGACGGGCACCTTGCAGCGCGCCTCGAGCGGGACGATGAGGTCGAGCGTCTTGAGTCCGCCACAGGAGATGAGCAGCGTGTCGGCCCCCCGCGCGCTCTCGAACGTCTCGGCGCAGAACTGCGTCAGGCTGTTGTCGATGATGTCGCCGCCGGCCGGGATCTGCTCGTAGCCGAGCCCCTTGGCCGCCAGCACCTGGAATCCGTACTCCTCGAGGAACGCCTTGAGACGATCCGTCACCTCGACGTTGTAGGCGGTCGCCACGGCGATGCGGCGCGCGTTCGCCGCGCGCAGGCCATCCACGATGCCGGTGCTCATCGTCGTGACTGGAACGCCGGTGGCTTTCTTCACCTGCGCGGTGAGGTTCTCGTTGAACGCACGCCCCTTGTAGAACGTGAGCGACGTCCCCATGACCGAGATCGCCGTCGCGCCTTCGCTCACGAGCGATTCAGCGGCGGGAATCACCTTGGGGATGGCGGCGTCGTAGCCCTCGGGGGTGAGCCGCTCGAGACCGATGCCTCGCGAGAGAAACTTCACGCCGGTCGGATACAGTCGCAGCGCTTCCGGAGGCACCGGATAGTCCTTCGGCGGAAAGATCAGGCCGAGCACCGGCTCACCCGCCGCCGACGTACCGCGCGCAGCCGCGGCCGCAGCCGCCGCCCCCGCAATCGAAGCCCTGAGAAAGTCGCGTCGTGTGGTCGTCATGGATCGCTCCAGGCGGGCTGAAGACCCGCCGCTACGTACGCCCTACGGACCGTCGCGAGCCCCGCTTTACGTCCGGGCCGCCGCAAACCGCGCCGACGCCGGTACAGCAGCTTGCACGATTTCGCTGACGTCCGCGAGCTCCTCGAGCTTCCAGGTCAGCTCGATCAGCCGTTCGACGTCGCCGGCCGGCAGGTTGGCCACCGCCTGATCGCGGAACTTCGCATCGAGCTGGCGATCGCTCAGCGGCTTGTTGATGTTGCCGAGCGACTGCTCGACGAAGAGCGACAGGCGCCGCCCGTCGCGAAGCTCGACCTCGATGCCCGCCTGATCCTCGGTGACGGCAGGATCGGCCGTGGCCGTCGCGCCCTCGCGCACCCGCTTGATGTCGGGATCGTTCACGGCAGCGTCGGTGTACTCCTGCACGCCGGCCTTGCCGCGCACCAGCCCGATCGCGGCGCCGTGATAGACGGAGAACTTGCCCTGCAGGCCCGTGCTGATCCCCTGCTGGTTGCAGAGATCGAGCACGAGGGGCGCCACCCGCAGGCGCACTGCCGCGATGTCGCCAGGCGCCACACCGTGCTGCTCGCGAAGTTGGATCGCGCCGTCGATCGTGGGATGAATCACGATGCCGCACGGATACGGCTTGTAAGTGTTGACCAGAAGATCGAACTCGGTGCCAAGGCCCTTGGTCACGTTGGCGAGGTTGAACCGGGCGGCCGTCGTCACCGCCGGGAAGCCGCGCGGCCCCTCGAGAATGCGCGGGCCGGCCGTGAACCCCGCCTGCGCCAGCAGCGCTGCGCCGTAGCCGTTCTGCGCCGCGCGGCCGGGATGAAACGCCTTCCCCATCGAGCCGAACATCTCGCGCACGCCGGCCGCCTGCGTACCCGCCAGGCCCAGTGCCCAGATCATCTGCTGCTCGGTAAGCCGCATCAGTTTGCCGATGGCCGCGGCGGCGCCGAAGACGCCGGCCGTTCCGGTGATGTGCCAGCCCAGATCGTAGTGCGTCGGGTAGACGCAGTTGGCGACGCGCGACGACGCCTCGAAGCCGTAGATGAACGCCTCCATGAAGTCGCGGCCGCGCACCGGGTTGACGCTGGCGTAGGCGAAGAGCGCCGACGCGATCGGCGACGTCGGGTGACAGTAGTTCTTCGGCGTGGTGTCGTCGTAGTCGTAGACGTGCGAACTGATGCCGTTCATCAGCGACGCGTGGAGCGGGTCGAGCCGCTCGTCACGACCGAGCACGTTGGCCGTGGGCGCGCCCGCGAACGGCCGGAACGCGCTGATTGCGGCGTCCACCGCCTCGTCGCGGGCGCCGCCCACCGCGCAGCCCATGAAGTTGACCAGCGAGCGGCGCGCTTCGCGCAGCACCTCGCCCGGAATCTCGGCCAACGTCCCGTTGACCACGTACGACGCAAGGATCTTGGTTTCGGACATTCTTCACTCCAGGCGGGGCTGAAGCCCCGCCCTGCGAAAGCAGGCGGTCTGAAGACCCGCGGCCACAAGTGTTCTCCCCACCTGACCTACCTGACCCACCCGACCCACCTGACCTTTATGGCGCCGGTTCGATTTTCAGCAGCGCGCCCGGGTTCTCGTCGGTCAGCAGATAGAGCAATCCGTCGGGCCCCTGCCGGATGTCGCGGATGCGCTGCTTCAGTTCCCAGAGCAGGCTCTCGCG
>DATMDI010000153.1:0-6297 GCA_035557875.1 Vicinamibacterales bacterium | reverse complement strand
CCAGATTGCCGAAGACGGCGAAATCCTCGTGCGCGGAGAGAACGTCACCAGCGGGTATTACGGCGACGCCGGCGGCGCGGTGGCGGCCGACGGCTGGCTGCACACCGGTGACATCGGCGATCGCGACGCGCAGGGGCGGCTGTTCATCAAGGGCCGCAAGAAGGAAATGATCGTCACGCCGGAAGGCCTCAACGTCTTTCCGGAGGACGTGGAGCGCGTGCTCGATGCGCTGCCCGGCGTGCGCGAGTCGGCGGTGGTCGGGGTGACCGAGGGTGCGCAGGAGCGCGTGCACGCGGTGCTGCGGCTCGACCCCGGCACCGACCTGGACGCGATCGTGCGCGCGGCCAACACGGCGCTCGACGATCACCAGCGGGTCCGTACCGCGTCGGTCTGGGCCGACGGCGACCTGCCGCGCACCGAAGGCACGCGCAAGCTCAAACGCGCCTCGATCCGCGAGTGGGTGCGATCCGGGCAGCGCCCGGTGACGGCGAGCGGCGGGCACACCGTCGAAGCGCTGCTCGAGCGTTTCAGCCACGGCCGCCAGGTGTCGGAGACGACGACGATCGAGGAACTGGGACTGAGCTCGCTCGAACGGGTCGAGCTGATGGTCGCCCTCGAGGATCGGTTTCAGTCGCGCGTGGACGAATCGCGGTTCGCGCAGGCGGCGAGCGTCGCCGATCTCAAGTCGTTGCTCACGGCGCCGGGCCCGGACGCCGAGCCGGTCGACGATCCGGTGGACTTCCCCACGTGGAACCGCACGTGGCCGGTGTCGCTGGTGCGGCGGCTGTCACAGGCGACGTGGATCCTGCCGCTGGCACGCGTGTTCGCTCACACCCGCGTCGAAGGCCAGGAGCACCTGCGCGCGATTCGCGGGCCCGTGGTCTTCGCGTCCAATCACCAGAGCCACTTCGACGTGCCGGCGATCCTGTCGGCGCTGCCCGGGCGGCTGCGGGCGCGGGTCGCGCCGGCGATGGCCAAGGAGTTCTTCAAGGCCCACTTCTTCCCAGCCGGGTTCTCGCGGCGGGAGCGGCTCTCGAACTCGCTCAACTATTACCTGGCCGCCTTCTTCTTCAACGCGTTTCCGCTGCCGCAGCGCGAGGCGGGCGCCCGCCAGACACTGCAGTACATCGGCGAGCTCTCGGGCCGGGGCTGGTCCGTTCTGATCTTTCCCGAGGGGGTGCGCTCGCGGTCGGGCGAGATCAAGCCGTTCCGCGGCGGCATCGGCATGATCGGTGCCCGGCTCGACATCCCGGTCATCCCGGTCCGGCTCGACGGGATCGACCGGATCCTGCCCACGGGCTCGTCGTTTGCCCGGCCGGCCCGCGTGCGGGTTGCCTTCGGGGCGCCGCTCACGCTGCACGGTGACGACTACTCAGCGCTCGCGAAGCAGGTCGAGGACGCGGTCCGCTCTCTGTGAGCGATCACAACCCACACAAAATGCAAGGTTTGCAGGAAACAAGCCAGTGTGGCACACTCATTGCTAAATGCGGCTGGCCAATAGAGGGGCCGGCTCAAGGGGGCCCAGGACGCGCCACCCCCGAAAGGATTCGCTGATTGAGCAAGGACGATCTGATCGACATGCAGGGAACCGTGGTCGCCGTGCACTCGGGCGGCCTGTATCGCGTGCAGTGCGACGCCGGTCACGAAGTGCTGGCGCAGCTGAGCGGCCGGATGCGGCGCTTCCGTATCAAAGTAGTCCCCGGTGACCGCGTGACCGTCGGCGTGTCGCCGTACGACCCCGTTCGCGGCATCATCACGTTCCGCGCTCGTTAGTCCGTTTTGAGCACTCACACCACGTCCTCTCCAGACAAGCGGCGCCGCCGCCGCGGACCCGCACGCCGGGGTGGCGCACCAGCCGCACGAGCGCCCGAGCCGGCAGTGCTGGCGTATGAGCTGTCGGAGTTCGACCCGGCGCCCATTCCCTACGACGCCCTGTCGCTCGACAACCGCCTGCTGAGCGGCATCAAGGATCTCGGCTGGTCGGAAACGCGCTCGGTGCAGAGCGGCGTGATCCCGATCGCCCTCAAGGGCGACGACGTCATCGCCTGTGCCGAAACCGGCACCGGCAAGACCGCGGCCTTCCTCGTGCCGATCATCCAGCGCTTCCTCACCGAGCCGCCGCCGCAGCCGCCGCGCACGCGCGCGCTCGTGCTGGCGCCCACCCGGGAACTGGCGGTGCAGATCGAGGATCAGGTCCAGGGCCTCACCTACCACACCACCATATCGAGCATCGCGGTGTACGGCGGCGTGCCGATGGACACCCAGGAACGCGCGCTCAAGGCCAACGTCGACATGGTCGTGGCCACGCCCGGCCGGCTGATGGATCACATGCGGCACGACTCGCCGAACTTCACCGGGCTCGAGATCCTAGTGCTCGACGAGGCGGACCGCATGCTCGACATGGGCTTCTGGCCCGACGTCCAGCGCATCCTCAGCCAACTCCCCGCCAGGCGGCAGACGCTGCTCTTCTCGGCGACGATGCCGGGCGAGGTGCTGAAGCTGACGCAGGAGTTCTTGCACGACCCGAAATACGTGCAGGTGGGACGGCGTGGCGGCCCCGCACAGACGATCACACACGCCATCCAGGAAGTGGCCGGGGCCGAGAAGACCAAGTGGCTCGCCGACTGGCTGCGCCGCGAAGCGGCCGGGCCCGTGCTGGTGTTCTGCCGCACCAAGATCGGCGCCGACCGGCTGGCCACGCGGCTGAGCAGCATGGGCATCCGCGCCGCGGCGCTGCACGCCGATCGCACGCAGCAGCAGCGCATGGCGGCGGTGGAAGGGTTTCGCACCGGCACCTATCCCGTGCTGGTGGCCACCGACGTGGCCGCGCGCGGTCTCGACATCGAAGGCATCGCGCACGTGGTCAATTTCGAGGTGCCGGACACGCCAGAAGCGTACGTGCACCGGGTGGGCCGGACCGGCCGAGCCGAATCAACTGGAAGCGCCCTCACGCTGGTGGCGCCCGAGGAAATACGCGCCCTGAAAGCGCTGGAGAAAGCCGTCGGTGTCCGACTTCAATAACGATCCGTTGACTCCACCCGGCGGTGGCGACACCGCCACGGCTGAAACTGCCGTGGCGCCGGCCGCAACGCCCGCGGAAGCGCCGCTGTCACCGGCGCTTGCCCGCTTCCGATCGTGCCGCTGGCAGCAGCCGGCCGAAAACGGCAGCGCCGAGTTCTGCACGCACCGCGAGGTGAAACCGTACGCGGGTACTGCCGGCTTCGATGCCGACGCCTGGTGCGGCGACTGCCAGCACTACAAGCTGCGCCGCGCGCCGAAGAAGCGCACCCCCGCCACCGACGACTGGGGCTACTGATTCTCGAAGGCTCACGGCTCAGGGCTCACGGCTCGTAAAGAACCGTGACTGGCCTTGAGCCATCTTGCTTGAGCCTTGAGTCCTGAGCCCTGAGCCTTCAGGCCTCAGGATCTGAAAATTCTTTCGCCAGGTGGACCCACTCGCCGACGGGGGCGAGCTGCTGGTAGGCGCGCCAGTGCAGCCGCGCCTCCTGCGACCGGCCGTTCTTTTCCAGCGTCACCGCCAGATAGAAGTGCGCTTCGGCATAGGTGGGATTGAGCCGCAGCGCCTCGCGGTAGCACGCCTGCGCCTCGATGTAGCGCGCCAGGTCGTGGAAGATGTTGCCGAGATTGAAGTGCGCCTCGAAGACGTCGGGCTCGAGCGCGATGGCGCGCTCGTAGAGCGCCTGCGCCTCGACGACGTCGTCGCGGGAGTAGTGAAGGTTGGCGAGGTTGATCAGCGCCGGTACCAGGTAGGGGTCGATCTCGAGCGCCCGCCGGTAGGCGCGCAACGCCGGCACGGTGTTCTCCGGATCGCCGTCGTCGAGCAGCGACGCCTCCTGGAAGTAGCGCTCGGCCGACGAGGGCTCCTCCGGCGGCACCGCCTCCATCAGCGCGGCCATCGGCGGCGGCAGCTTGCGCGTGAGCCGCAGCACCTTGGCCACCGGCGCGTCGATGCGGAAGTCGAACGCGAGCTGCCCGCTTTGCAGCGCCAGCAGATTGCGCAACACGGACCGGAATGCGACGCCTTCGGCCAGCTCCGCGTCGGCCTGTCGCAGGAGCGCGAGATCCTGGAAGGCGTACTGCGTGTCGCCGCCGCTACGCAGCGGGCGGATGAGCCCCCACTTCGCCATGTAGCGAAGATGATCGTCGCGCAGGAAGCGATAGCGCTCGAGGACGTTGCGCTTGGAGACCGCTGATCCGCTGGTCATCACGCAAGGTTCACTATAATCCAGCCCAGATGATTCTGGCGGGGGATGTAGGCGGCACCAAGACACTGCTCGGCGTCTTCGAGCGCGCAGATCCGAGGCCCGCACACGTCCACCTCTTCCGATACTCCACCACCGCGTTCGCGTCGTTCGCGGGTCTGCTCGCCGCATTCGTGCGCGATCTCGGCAGTCCGCCGCGTTTCGAGGCGGTGGCGCTCGGCGTCGCCGGGCCGGTCGTGGGGCGGGTCGCGCGCCTCACCAATCACACCTGGGCGGTCGATGCCGACGAGATCGCGTCGTGGGCCGGCGCACCGACGGCGCTGCTCAACGATCTGGAGGCGATGGCGTACAGCCTCGACGTGCTCGCTCCCGACGAACAGCTGGTCGTGCAGGCCGGCCAGCCCCAGGCCGACGGCCATGCAGCGCTCGTGGCTGCGGGCACCGGCCTCGGTGAGGCGGCGCTGCACCGCGTGGGCGGACGCCTCGTGCCCGCGCCGTCCGAAGCCGGCCACGCCGACTTCGCGGCGCGGTCGGAGCAGGAGTGGGCCCTGGCGCAGATGCTGACCGCGCGCTACGGCCGCGCCACTGTGGAGCACGTGCTCAGTGGTCCCGGCCTGGTCAACCTGCACCGCTTCACCCACGACGGCCAGAGCTGTCCGGCCGTGGACGGCGTGGACGCGGCGCACCATCCGGCCGCCGTCACGACCGCCGCGCTCGAGGGCCGCTGCGGGCGCTGCGTCGAGGCGTTGCGCCTCTTCGTGTCGATCTACGGGTCCGAGGCCGGGAACCTCGCCTTGCGCACTTTGGCAACCGCCGGTCTCTACGTCGGCGGCGGCATCGTGCGCCACATCCTGCCGGCCATTCTGCGCAACACCACCTTCATCGACGCGTTCCTCTCGAAGGCACCGATGGACGGCCTGCTGCAGCGCATTCCGGTACGGCTCATCCTCAACGCGGAGACCGGAATCCTTGGGGCGGCCGTGCACGCCCAGAGTCTCTCGCGGGGATGACTTTTGGGTCCTTTCCGCGTGACTGATGATGCCCAGTGCGGCGGCTCAGCCTCGATAATCGCGCCGATTCCGGCTTGGTTTCGCGGTGGCTTCGCGACCAGCCGCGTGGCACTGAACGTGCGGATAGTACGGCCGTGCGACACACCAACCAGGCCCCTCTCGTTCTTGCGATCTTCATCCTCACGCAGGTGCTCGACGGAACGCTCACCTATTGGGGCGTGAACAAGTTCGGCCTCGAGGTCGAGTCGAACACCTGGCTGGTGTCGCTCATGCACGCGATGGGGCCCGGCCTGGCACTGTTCGCGGCCAAGGCGCTTGCGGTGGGCTGCGGCATGGTCCTCTTCGCGACGACGTCGTTCCGGGTGCTGGCGGTGGCCACCGGCTGGTGCCTCGGGTTCGCCGTCGTGCCCTGGCTGGTGCTCCTCACCGCCTTTGGCAACGTCTAGAGACGGCTCAGGGCTCAGTCAGGCGGCTGGGCGTGTGTCTCTGAACCACGAAGATCCCGGCGCAGTGAACACGAGAAAGAAGCTGCCCGCGTCGGCGACGAACGACACCGCCTCGAGGGCGACTTCGACAGCTGGCCTCTCCACGGTCCCCCACGACGCCAGGAATTCCGCAAACGACACCGCGACCAGAATCACGTAGAGCATCCGGGCCCAGTTTCGACCGCGCCACAGCCCGACGCTCAGCACGGCGGTAACGGCAAGCATCACGAGCGCCGCGAGAATCAACGTCACCCGGGACTGGGCAGTCTGCGAGAAGCTCGCGAAAAATCCGCAGGTGGTCGAGACCCACAACAGAGCGATCGCCTGCGCGATCTGGTGCGGCCGTATGCCGAGCCGGCGCGAGGGGCCAGCGTCGCCAAGGTCGGCGTTGGGGGGGCTATACGGATTGTCCGTCGTCACGGCGCGTAGCGCTCGCGGGCGCGCTCCTGCGCCTTCCGGGCTTCTTCCTCGCGGTTGCGCGGCGGTGCGTTGGTCGTGAACGAGCGCACGAGTCGCTCGGCAGCGGCGGTGACTTCCTCCACGGCTTGATTGAACGCCGCCTCGTTGGCGCGTGACGGC
>DATMDI010000152.1:0-6593 GCA_035557875.1 Vicinamibacterales bacterium | reverse complement strand
GCCTACAACAAGCCGTTGAAGGTGTCACTGAGGATGCGACTGGTCACGGACACCGAAATGCTCGAAGAGGTGTGCGAGGCCAAACAGGAGTTCTGGACCGGCAGCGTCTCGGACCTCGAGAAGACCCGGGTGCAGGTCTCGGAAGAGACCATGCGCAAGTACGCCGGCTACTACGAGGGCTACTGGCGGGCCAACCTTCGCAAGGTGACGATGTCGCTCAAGGACGGCGCGCTGCACGCCACTGGGCTGCTGATTCCGGAAGCGGTGCCGTTGATCCCTGAATCCGACACGATCTTCACCAGCGAGGAAGGCGTGTCGTACAAGTTCGTGATGGACGACAGCGGAAAGGTCATTCGCGTCGAAGAGATTCATCGCGGCGGCAACTACGTCCTCGATCGCAAGGGCGAGGCGGCGCCTCGCTAACCGTGTTCAATTGCCCGCCCTCCGGGCGGGCGCTGGAGTCTATTCATGACACGTCGTTTCACTGCGGCCGTTGCAGCCGCCGTTATCGTCGGATCCACGCTCTACGCGCAGGGGCCGCCGCCGGCTACGCCCTCGCGCGCGCAGGCGCCCGAACCCTGGCGGCGTACCGGCGCGCGGCCGTGCGTGCGGCCGGGCAGCGGCTTCGCGCAGTGCCCCCCGCCCGCCAGCGTCACGGCCGTGCGAGCCGGCCGCCTGTTCGACAGCGTGGCCGGCCGCATGCTGACCAACCAGGTGGTGGTCATTACCGGCGAGAAGATCACCGCCGTCGGCCCCGAGTCGTCGGTCCGGATTCCGGCCGGTGCGCGCGTCATCGATCTGAGCCGCGCGACGGTGGTGCCCGGACTGATCGACGTACACACGCACATGTTCAACGACCCTGTGAAGGGATGGTCGCCCGAGAAGATGACGCTCATGGCCATGTCGAACCTGCAGGCCGACCTGTATAGCGGCGTCACCTCGGCGCGTGACATGGGCTCGCACAGCAACGGCTACGCCGACGTGGACGTCCGCGACATGATCAACGAGGGCGAGATCGATGGCCCCCGCTTCCAGGTGGCGGGCCGCGGCATCGTGTGGGGTGCCCAGCCGGCGCAACCCGGCGCCACACCCAACCCGCGCTCGGCCATCGTGGTCCGCTCGGCGGAAGAGGGGCGCGCCGCGGTCCGCGAGCACATCGAGCAGAAGGTGGATCACATCAAGCTGTATCCCGGCGGCGGCTACTCGTTCAGCCCTACCGGTGAGGACCAGTACCAGACCACCTACCCGCTCGCGGTGCTGCAGGCGATCCTCGACGAGACGCACAAGAGCGGCCGTAAGGCCGGCTGCCACGTGTACGGCGGCGAGGGGCTGCAGAACGCCATCACTGCCGGCTGCGACACCATCGAGCACGGCTACGGACTGCGGCAGCCCCAGCTCGATGAAATGGCCGCCAAGGGGATCGCCTACGACGTGACGTTCGCGCGCTACAGCTCGCCGTACATGGACGACAACGACGCCAAGAACACCGGCGGCAAGTACCGGATCGTCCCGATCTACGAGCGCGCCATGAAGATGGCGATCGCCACGCCCAAGCTCGCCGTGCTGTTCGGCACCGGCGTGGACGGCACGTTCTTCCCGCACGGCACCAACACCGTCGAACTCGAGAAGCTGGTCAAGCAGGGCGGCATGACGACGGCGCGCGCCATCCAGTCGGCCACGATCACCAACGCCACCATGATGGGATGGCAGAACGAGGTCGGCTCGATCGCCGTTGGCAAGTTCGCGGACCTCGCCGCGGTGTCCGGCGACCCGCTGGCGGACATCACCGAACTGCAGCGTGTCCGGTTCGTGATGAAAGGCGGCAAGGTGATTCGTCAGGACCTCACGACGGGGGCAGCGAGCGGCACCCGCTGACCTCGTCCTCGACCGGGCTCCATCCCCGGTGCCGCCGGTGGATGGAGCCGGTTCTTCATGCCCAGTCAGTTCTCGACCATCGGTTTCAGCATCACGTCGGGTGAAGACCTCGCCGCGCTCGCCAGCGAGGTGGCGGACAAGGCCGACCGCATCTCGACGCCGCCCGGCGAGTATCTGAAGTGGGCACCGCCGTCGGGCGAGCAGCTCTGGCTGCAGATCAGCCCCGAGGGCGACGCCATGGGCCTGAGCGCCCACTTTGCCGGCAAGTCGTCGATATGGGTCGCGATCGAGGCGCGGGTGACGCGGCCGTCGCACACGCCGCTCGAGGGCACCTTCCTGGCGTGGGCCAATCCCCCCGCGGGCGCCGCCACGGGTGGCGACTATCCGTTCGCCTTCGACTGTCCTGACGCGGCCACGCACCTGGAACTGGAGCTGCCGGTTACCGTCACGGCGCAGGTGGCGGCGTTCGCGCAGCAGTTGACCGTTTACGAGTCGCCGCGCGCGTTCGCCGCGGAGCAGGCCCGGCAGGGTCTCGACACGCCGTCGCGGTCGTTCATCCCCTCCGGCCTCGTTGCGCCGTCAGGGGAACCGGTGACGCCTCCCGAGCCCCATGCGCTGATCAGCGGCCACGTCCTCGAGGCGGCCGCGCGCGCCAACACCATCAGCGGGACGCCCTACTGGTGGGCACTCGTCGAAAGCGTGGGCGGCACGTTCGACGTCGTGATCGATCCCGAGCTGCTGCCGGATCAGCCGCAGGCCGGCCAGGTGATGTCGGGCTGGTTCTGGCTCTCGGGCCGGCTGCTCGTCGACGCACCGCGCCGCCCGTCCGGCTGGTGGCAGCGGCGCTCCGGCCGCTCGTAGGAGGGTCAGGCGTAGAGGGCGGTCTTCAGACCGCCCTGCTGTCAGCTCTGGACCCAGCGCTGCGGCTTGCCGGTGCCGTCGTCGGTTCCCTTGATGTACCAGTTCTTGCCCTGCGGGTCGTGGTCCATCGTGGTCATGAAGTCGAACGGCGCCTGGAACTCGATGTAGTCGAACCCGGTGTCGGAGGCAAGGAGCTGGTGCCAGTCGCCTGCCGGAATCAGGACCAGGTCTCCGGGCCCCACGGGGGTGCTGCCGCCGTCGAACTTCACCTCGCCGCTGCCCTTCTCGATGAAATAGAAGTGCTCGGGCACCACGGGGCTCGTCTTCGACGGCCCGTGCACGTGACGCGGCGAGTAGGCGTGGGGCGCATAGGCCATGCGGCCCAGCTGCAGATCCCAGGACGACGACAGACCGGTTTCCTTGTTCACCCAGAACGTGCGCTCGCGAATCGCGCGCTCGTCGATGAGCGAGCGCAGCGCCGCCTCGACGAACACGTAGCCGCGCGGCGAGGCAACGTCGGTGGCCCGCCCTGTGTGCTTGGGCACGGTGACCAGCAGGAGCCGCAGCGCGGCGCCGGCCGCCGTGATCGTGGCCTCCTCGCCGGGCTCGAGGTAGACACCAGCACGGCGCGGCAACGCGTGCTCTTCGCTGCGTCCGCCCGCCGTGTAGGCGGCGTGCGCGTCCTGCCCCTCGAGGACGTAGACGACCTGCGTGCGGTCGCCGGCGGCAAAGTGAGCGGCCTGCCCGGCCTCGAGCTCCTGAATAGAGACGCGAACCCTGGTGCCTTCCTCGGCAGCGCCGAGGACGTTCCGGACCTGCCCTCCGGCCACCGGCGTTCTCGCTGTCTTCGTGGTGCTGATCACTTTGATCATCGGACTCTCCAGGCCGGACGTTCGTAGCTACTGCCAGATCTTCACGCGCTGTTCCGGCGCCAGATACAGGCGGTCGCCGGGCTGGACGTTGAACGCCGTGTACCAGGCGTCCACGTTGCGCACGGAACCGTTGACCCGGTTCAACGCCGGCGCGTGTGGATTGGACAGGATCTGCGAGCGCAGCACCTCGTCGCGCAGCTTCCCGCGCCACGCCTGGGCGAAGGCGAGGAAGAACCGCTGATCGCCGGTGAGCCCGTCGATGACCGGAGCCTCCTTGCCGCCGAGCGAGCGGCGGTAGGCCTGGTACGCCACCCCGAGGCCGCCGATGTCGCCGATGTTCTCGCCGAGCGTCAACTGGCCGTTCACCTTCAGGCCCGGCAGCACTTCATACGCCCCGTACTGCGAGACCAGGCTGGCCGACCGCTTCGTGAACGCGTCGGCATCCGCCTTGGTCCACCAGTCCTTGAGCGTGCCGGTGGAATCGTAGAGACGCCCCTGATCATCGAACCCGTGCCCGATTTCGTGGCCGATCACGGCGCCGATGCCGCCGTAGTTCACCGCGTCGTCGGCGTTGGGATCGAAAAAGGGCGCCTGGAGGATCGCCGCCGGGAACGTGATCTCGTTCGTGCCCGGGAAGTAGTAGGCGTTGACCGTCTGCGGCGTGATCAGCCACTCGTCCTTGTCCACCGGCTTCCCGAGCTTGTCCGTGTTGAAGCGCCACGCCCACTCGTCGGCGGCGCGTACGTTCGCCAGCACGTCGCCCGGAACGATCGTCATCGACGAGTAGTCCTTCCACTTCGCCGGATAGCCGATCTTCGGCCGCAGCGTCGACAGCTTTTCGAGCGCCTTGGCCCGGGTGTCCGGCCCCATCCACGCGAGCGTCTCGATGTTCGCCTTGTAGGCGGCCCGCATGTTCGCGACCAGCGCGTCGATCTTGGCCTTGGCGTCCGGCGGGAAATGCTGCTTCACGTAGACCTGGCCGATGGCTTCACCCAGCGCGTTGTTGACCAGGTCCACGCCCCGCTGCCACCGCTCGCGCTGTGTCTCGCGCCCCGCCAGCGTCTTGCCGAAGAACGCGAAGTTCTCGTCGTCGATCGCCTTGGGCAGATACGGCGCGTGGTTGTGGATGTGGTGATACGTGAGGTAGGTCTTCCAATCCTCGAGCGGCTGCGAAGAGGCGAGCGCCGCAATCTCCTTCAGCGCGGTCGGCGTGTTGACGTTGAACAGGTCCCACTTCCCCACGTCCATTACGTCGAACATCGCCTGCCAGTCGAGCCCTGGGGCGTAGGCGCCCACCGCGGCGCGGCTCTTCGGGTTGTAGTTGGCGATGGCGTCGCGCGTCCGCTCGGCGGCCCAGTGCGCCTTGGCGATTTTCGTTTCGAGCGCCAGGATGCGCGCCGCCGCCGCGGGGCCGTCGGCGATGCCGGCCAGCGTGAGCATGCGGCCGATGTGCGCGAGGTACGCGGCGCGGATCTCCTTGAGCTTCGGGTCGTCCTTCAGGTAGTAATCGCGATCCGGCAGACCCAGGCCCGACTGCACCAGGTTGACGAAGTAGGCGTCCGGATTCTTGTCGTCGGGCCCGATGTAGACGCCGACCGGCGACTGGAAGCCCGGCTCGCCGAAGAGACGCGCAAGGTCGCCCGGGCTCTTCGCCGCGGCGATGTGATCGAGGTCGGCCTTCAGCGCGTTGATGCCCGCGGCTTCGATGCGCGCGGTGTCCATGAACGACGCGTAGTAGTCGCCGATCTTCTGCTCCACGGTGCCGGCCGCCGCTTTGGCCGCCGCCGAGTCTTCGATGATCTTCCGCACGTTGGCGCGCGCTTCGTCATCGAGCTTCTCGGCCACGCCGTACGACGCTTTGTCAGCCGGGATGGGGGACTCATCGAGCCACGTGCCGTTGGCGTACGCGAAGAAGTCGTCGCCAGGCTTCACCGTTGTCTTGCGCGCGGTCAGGTCCACGCCAAAGCTGCCGTAGAGCGGCTTCGTGACCGCGGGAGCCGGCGCCGCGGATCCGCTGGCAGGCGGTGTGGAGGCTCCGCCGCCACAGCCAGCCGACACGCCGCCAACCAACGTCATCATCGCCGCCCAGCGGCCCATCGCCGCCGCCACCCTCGCTCGTCTCATCGATGTCCTCCTGTGCAGCCGGTCAGGAGGCAATGGTAGTGCAGCAGACACGCGCCCGCCGCGGGCCTGTGATGGACCGACATCGTGCTGGGTCGAGCGCGCAATTCGCCGGGCGCAACTGGCGCACGCCTTGCGCGAAGGTGCACTAGAAGTTCACGCCGCCGCCCATGCTGCCGGTCCGCACCCACTTTTTTCTTGACAGCATTTTTGGTGGCGTCGTGACGAACTGTCCAGGCCGCCGTCAGATCGGCCACTGAACGCGACCGCGTTCGCGCTGAGAGGCGTTCGTGGCTCGAGTCACGACGGCGATCGTCACCCGGCCGGATCGCGTCGCTGCGGGCGTTTATGGGAGCCCGAAATCATGGCGTTACCATCGGCCATGACACCACCGCTTGCTCCCACGTCCGGCCTGGATCGCGATCGCCGCGAGCGCTCGACGCTCCAACCATCATCGCCGGTCGAGCACCTCGGCGAGGCAATCGCGCAGCTCGCCCAGCGCCTGCATGCGGCCACCTACGAGCTGCTGGTCATGCTCCGCGCGTTCGACGAGCAGGCGGGTTGGAACAACGGCTTCCTGTCGTGTGCCCACTGGCTCTCGTGGCGCACGGGTATCGATCTCGGCGCGGCGCGCGAGAAGGTGCGAGTTGCCAAGGCGCTCGAGCGGCTGCCACGCCTCAGCGGCGCGATGCAGCGCGGCGAGATCTCCTACGCCAAGGCGAGGGCGCTCAGCCGCATCGCGACGCCCGAGAACGAACCTCGGCTGCTCGACCTCGCGTACACCGGAACGGCGGGACACGTCGAACGGGTGGTGCGAGCCTGGCGCCAGTGCGATCGGGTCGAGGAAGCGCGCGACACGGAGCG
>DATMDI010000151.1:0-6869 GCA_035557875.1 Vicinamibacterales bacterium | reverse complement strand
GAACCCCTCGTACTCCAGGTTGTCGCGGAGCAGCCGGGCAATTGCCTTGTCGTCTTCCACGATCAGGATGCGCTTGGCCATCTGCAGACCTTGTCCGGGCGCGCTCATGCGGTTCGGCGGCCGATTGGCAGCGTCACGTCCACTTCGGTACCCGCACCGACGGTGCTGCGCACCTCGATCCGGCCGCCGTGGCTCTCGACGATGCGTTTCGCGATCGGCAGGCCGAGGCCGCTGCCGCTGACGGTGACGTTCCCGCCCCGATAGAAGCGTTCGAAGATGCGCGAGAGATCCGTGCGGGGGATTCCGGTGCCGCGATCGCGGACCGTGAGCGTGACGGTCCTGGCGGTCGCCGTGGCGCTCACGGTCAGCTGCTTCTCGGTGGTCGAGTACTTGATCGCGTTGTCGACGATGTTGTCGAGCGTCTGAATCATCGCCGGCCGATCGACGCAGATCTGCGGGAGATCGGCCGGCACGGCGACGACCAGATCGAACTCCAGGTGGTCGAGTATTGGCCGGAACCGCTGCAGCGCGTCCTCGACGAGATCGGCCGGCTCGACGTTGGCGAGCTCGGTCGCCGCCGCCGCGGGGGAGCTGCTGTAGCGCGCGTAGGTCAGGAGGTTGTCGATCGAGCCGCCGAGACGGGCCGCTTCCACCGAGAGCAGACCGGCGTACTCCCGTACGGTGGTGGGCGAGGTGTAGCGGCTCTTGGCCAGGGTGTCGCCCACCAGCCGGATGAAGGCCACGGGCGTCTTCAGCTCGTGCGTCACCGCGGCGACGAAATCGGATTTCATCGACGCCAGTGCCGCGCTCGCCCGGTCGGCGCGGACGGTGAGGACGAGCGCCAGGAGGCTCGCGCCCGCGGCGAGCGAAATCAGGAAGAACATCCGCCGCGCCCCCTGGAGCGTCGCCAGGAGCGTTTGATCGGGCAGCGACCGGACGCGCACGGTCCACTCGCGGACTGGGGTCGGGCGTGACGGAATCGACTTGACGAGCGCCGGATCGATGAAGAGGAGCGGAAATCGCGCGTGCAGGTCGCCGGTACCGTCGGACTCGACCGGCGCCGCCTTCGTCACCGCCTGGCCCTCGTCGTCGGACACGGTAATCGAGAGGCCGCCAAGGCTGCCGGCGATCTTCTCGACCTGTTCCACCAGCGGATCGAAATACTGCGCGTGCAGCCACCGCTCGTTGACGGTGAAGGCCATGAATCCCAGGAGTGGGTGGGGCGGGCTGGAGGCGAAGAGCGCGTGCGCGACGATCTGGTAGGGCGTTCCGTCGATGGGCCTTTCCAGCACGATGAAGGGTGACGCCGCGGTGGCCTGCGCCCGGACGGCCGCGACGAGTTCGGCCAGCGCGGCCGGGTCGCGGACCAGCACCACCGGGAACGGATCGTCGGAGGAGGGGCGCGTCTCCCACGGCGGCGGCCGATCGGCGCGGTTGAACGCGTAGGTGGTCCCTTTGTCGCCCCCAGTGAGCTTCCAGAGCACGAGCGATTCGGGATACGGGAACCGCGCAAAGGTGCGCGCCGAAACTTGGAACATGCCGTACGGCGGATCGTCGTCCAGGTTGGTGGTGTTGAAGGGGACGATGGCCGTGATCCAGGCCCCCTTCATGTCGGCGCTGAGCGCGGCGCGTACGAGCGCCAGCGCCTCGTTGGCGCGCCGCTCGAGCAGCAGGTTCGTGCCGCTCCGCCACTCGCGCGTGGCTACGTAGCCGTACCACACCAGCGCCACGGTCGCAGCGAACATCGCCACCACGAAAATCATGACGGTGGGGAGGCGGACCGCGCCGTCGGTCGTGCGCCCGGCACCAAGCCTCAGCCGCTGCCGAATCCGTGCGAACAGCTCCGCGACAGGCCTCCGAGGCTGAGCGTCCACATCAGCCGGTCCCGGTGCATCCGTAACGTCAGCCGAAGTGGACGCCCGTCCTGTTTCGATCACCGCAGGATCTCGCGCTCGCGGTAGTAGCGGGCCGCGCCGGGGTGCAGCGGGATCGGTGCCGCGGGCGCCTGCTCGGGATCGATGAGCGCGGCTTCGCCGTAGGCGCCCGCCATCGCCGGCAGCTGCTCGATGAACGTGCGCGTCAACTGGTAGACGAGATCCTCGGACAGATCGCTGCGGCACACGAGCAGCCACTCCGCGCCGAGCGTTTCGATCGGCTCGTGCTGGCCGTTGAGCTGGTTGGCCGGGATGGTGACCGGCTTCAGGAACGGGTAGCTGCCGCGCAGTTCGTTGATGACGGCGCGGTCCACCGGCAGAAGGCGGAGTGGGACGGTCTGGGCAACCGCGTTCAGCAGGATAGGGTTCGCACTGAACACGGCGTCGATCTGGCCCGCCGCGAGCCTCGGCACGAGGCTGCCGGTGGGCTCGAAGATCGGCCGGAGGTCGGTGTAGCCCATGCCGTGGGCGTCGAGCACGATCCGCGTCGAAAACTCACCCGACGTCCCGGGGGGGATGATGCCGACGCGGCGGCCTCTCAGCGACTCGATCGACCGGAAGGGGCTGTCGCGCCGCACCAGCACGTGGAGGGTGTTGACCCACAGCACCGCGACCGCGCGCAAGTTCTTGTGCGGATAGAGGTTTTTCTCGATGCCGCGGCGGTAGGCGATGTACACCACATCCGACTGGGCGAGCCCCAGCTGCCCCTCCCCGCTGTCTACCGCAGAGACGGCCACGACCCCGCCCGGCGTGGGCCGCAGGTCGATGTGGGCCTGGGAGAGCTCGCGGTTGAAGCGCCGGATCAGATCGTTGGTGAATCCCGGCGCGATGCCGGACCACAGGGTCAGCTGTTGCGGCCGCGGGGCCGCCGCCCCCGACGTGCAGGCGGTGGCGCACAGCGCGGCCAGCAATGCCGTTGCTAGGCCCGGGCGACGACGAGGTCGAAAACGGGATGACATCGGGGTCACGGAGCCTCTGCCGAAAGCGAAGCCGGATTATACGGGAACGGTTTGGGCGTGTCCCCTCGCCGATGACAATTGATGACAAATGCGGCGATCTCAGCCGGCCCGCCGCCACGGATAATGCGCGCGCTGCGGGTGCCACGTCGCCACGTCGCTGCGACATCACCCCGGCGTTAAGGGAGCATTCATGCGGAAGACGGCGATCTGGGCGGCATTGATCGTGGCGTGCGGGTCCATCGGCCTCGCGCAGGGCGGCGCTCAGGCGCCCGCCGGCGGAGGGGGCCGACAGGGCGGCGGCGGCACGGTCATCCTGGAGCAGGCGCCCAAGGACCACTCGATCGCCATTTCCCGGGAGACGCTGGCCCAGCACCTGAAGGACATGGATGCGAAGAAGCTCCAGACGCTTCGCATGATCGAGGGCGGCAAGTACAACGTGAACATCCGGCGCATCACCGCGGCGGAGACCGGGCTGGTGCATCCGATCACGGCCGACCTCTGGGTGGTGCTCGAGGGCGGCGGCACGCTCACGACGGGAGGCGTGCTCGAGAAGGGCAAGATCCTCGGGGGGCAGAGCCGGCCGATCAAGGTGGGCGATGTCGTCTACATCCCCTCGGGGCTGCCGCACGGCGTGAGCGGCGTCGACAAGAACATCACCTGGCTCAACGTGCGCTGGGACACGGACTGGCCGGCGGATGCGCCGATGGGCGCGGGCACGCTGGACGGCCTCCTCGGCCGCGCGGGTGGCGGGCGAGGGCGCGGCCCCGCGTTGCCACCCGGCAGCCAACAGGTACTGCCATATAGCTACGGCGGCAGCGGCGAGCTGTTCTTCTCGAAGGAGCAGCTCGAGCAGATCATGGCGGGCATGCGCCTGAAGAAGTCCGGCAACACGCGGCTCGTCGAAGGTGGACGCTACAACGTGAACCTGCGCTGGAACGGCACGCCGTCTGTGGAGGTGCACGACAAGACCATCGACACGTGGTACGTGCTGGCCGGCGGTGCCACCGTGAACACGGGCTATCAGGTGAAGGACGGCGCGCGCGTGCCCAACACCGGCGTGTCGGTGGTGACCAAGCCGGGCGACGTGTTCTTCCACCCGTCGAACTTCTACCACGGCTTCAGCGAGGTTACGCCTGACATCTTCTGGCTGAACATCCGCTGGGACGACAACTACAAGAAGGAATAACCGTAGGGCGGGCCTTCAGGCCCGCCGGCGCGGCTGAAGCCGCGCCCTACGAATGAGGGGCGAGTCTATGAATCGAACAACGTGGCGGCAACTGGGTATCGTGGTTGCTGGCGTCGCGGTGATGGTGTCGGCCGCGACGTTATCGAACGGTGGCGCGCAGGCGCAGGCGCGGCGGATGCCCGCGTTCGAAGTGGATCCGGCGTGGCCGAAGCTGCCAAACAACTGGCTGATGGGACACGTGGCGTCGGTGGGCGTGGACAGCCGCGATCACGTGTTCCTGCTGCACCGGCCGAACACGCTGCCGGAGGACAAGCGCAAGAGCGCGGCGCCGCCGGTGCTGGAGTTCGACGAGAAGGGGCAGTACGTGAACGCCTGGGGCGGGCCCGGGAACGGCTACGACTGGCCCGACAGCGAGCACGGCATCGCCGTCGACTACAAGAACAACGTCTGGATCGGCGGCAGCGCCCCGGTGGCGCCGTCGCTGCGCAATCTCGACGACGACATGCTGCTGAAGTTCGACAGCAAGGGGAAGTTCCTGCTGCAGATCGGCGGCCGAAGCGTCAGCAAGGGCAACGCCGACACCAAGACCGTGCACCAGTCGGCCGACGTCTTCGTGTGGCCCAAGACCAATGAAGCGTTCGTGGCCGACGGCTACGGCAACCGCCGCGTGATCGTGTTCGACGCCGACACCGGCGCGTTCAAGCGGCAGTGGGGCGCGTTCGGTAACACGCCCGTCGACGTCGTGCCTGCGCCACGCGGGGGCGGTGCGGGCGCAGCGGCTGCGCCTGCGGGCGGCGCGCGCGCGGGTGGCGCGGCTGCTCCTGCTGCGGCGCCGGCTGCTGGTGGCGCCCGTGCCGGCGGTGGCGGTGCGGCGGCGCTGCCCACCGATATCGAGGGGTTGGGCTCGGGCCAGTTCGGCGGGCCGACCCACGGCGTCAAGGTGTCGAACGACGGGCTCGTCTACGTGGCCGATCGTCCAAACCGGCGCGTGCAGGTGTTCACGCCGGAAGGGAAATACGTCACCCAGGTGTTCATCAATCGCACCGGTCCGTCGGCACAGTCGGCCGCGGGTGTGGCGTTCTCTCCCGACAAGGATCAGCAGTTCCTCTACGTGGCCGACTACGGCAACTCGCACATCGCCGTGCTCGATCGCAAGAGCCTGCAGCTGCTCTATCAGTTCGGCGAGCGCAGCGAGAAGCCGGGCGACTTCCAGGGGCTGCACCACATGGCCGTGGACTCCAAGGGCAACATCTACACGGGGGAAGTGGCGCCTGGCGCGCGCGCGCAACGCTTCGTGTTCAAGGGGCTGTCGAGCACCCCGCCGCCGAACGCGGTCAAGGACTTCACGCCGCCTTCTCCGCGGACTTATCCGGCGCCCGGTTCAGCCGGGGCACGCGGCAGCTATCCCGCCTGGGCCAGCACGATGGCCAGCCCGTACACGATGACACCGAACTGGCCGCGACTCGGCGATATCAGGCCGGGCGCCGCGATCGGCATCATTCCGGACGGCAAGGGCGGCACCTGGCTGCACCATCGCTCGGAGCCGCCGATTCTCCACATCACGCCGACCGGAGAAGTCGATAAACGCTTCGGCAACGGCATGTTCGTGCAGGCTCACGGCTTCTGCCAGGACCGCGACGGCAACTTCTGGGCGGGCGACAGCGGTCCGTTCCAGGGCAGTGAGGCGACCAAGGGGCGCGGCTTCCAGTTGTTCAAGTTCAGCCCCGACGGCAAGGTGCTGCTCTCGCTCGGCAAGGCCGGCGTGTCGAAGGCCGACAAGGCGACGCTGTTCATCGGCCCGACCGCGTGCGCTATTGCGCCCAATGGCGACGTCATCGTGGCGGACGGGCACTGGCCGCGTCCCGCCGACGCGCAGCAGGACGGCGACCGCCTCGTGCGCATCAAGACCGACGGCTCGTTCGTGGCCGAATACGGCAAGCTGGGCTCGGGACCTGGTGAGTTCATGGGGCCGCACGCGCTCGCCTACGACTCGCAGGGGCGTCTCTTCGTCGCGGACCGCTCGAACAACCGGGTCCAGGTGTTCGACCGCAACATGCAGTTCGTGGACGAATGGCGCCAGTTCGGCCGCCCCAGCGGCATCGCGATCCTGCGGGACGACACGATGATCGTGGCCGACTCCGAGAGCAGCCAGTTCATTGGCGGTCCGCCCCAGGCGCCGGAGGGGGGCGGCAACATGATCCGGAACCCCGGGTGGGGCAACGGCTTCCGCGTGGGCAGCGCGAAGGACGGCTCGTTCCGCTACTACCAGCAGGGCACACGGCCCGAGGGCATGGGCGCGGACAACGAGGGCAACGTGTTCGCGGGGCTGACCGGTAACTGCGATGCGAGCCCCTCGGGCGGGTGCCTGCAGAAGTGGGTGGTGAAGAAATGAAGCGCATCGCTCCCGGCATCATCGGCGTCCTGCTCACGCTGTCGGCCGCTGCCGCCTTCGCGCAGGGCAAACAGCCGCCAACGCTCGCCACCGACATCACCGCCGCCGACGTGCAGACCGTCATCAAGGCGCCCACCGGGGGCGGCGACCGGCAGATGAAGGTCGTGGACATGGGCAAGTACAACGTCAGCGTCGGCGTCCTGCGCCGGGGCAAGACGACGCCGGGCGCGCCGGTGAACGCGATCAACCACGAGCACGTGACCGAGGTCTACTACATCGTCTCGGGCTCCGGTACGCTGCTGACTGGCGGAATCGTGGACAACGCGAAGGCGCTGCCTGCGGAGGGCGAGATCGTGAAGGTGGCGGTTGGTCCCAGTAACCAGGGCACGTTCCGCCAG
>DATMDI010000150.1:0-11041 GCA_035557875.1 Vicinamibacterales bacterium | reverse complement strand
CCCGGGTCCGCATCGGTCCGAGGATATCAAAGGGGCAGCCAGGCAGGTGGGCCGGCAGGCAGGTAGGTGGCAGGTAGGCAGGGCAGGTAAAAGAAAAGATCGGGCGACCCATCCCGGGGCGAACGCCACCATCTTCAGCCTCGCCGACGCGCTCTTCCTGCGGCCGCTCGCCGTGCCCGATCCGTCCGGCGTCGTCACGCTGGGCACCCGCCCGTGGCAGGACGACGGCCGCCACTCGCTGCCCGACTACACCGACTTCCGCGACACCAACCGGTCGTTTGCGAGCCTGGCGGCACTCCGCACCGTGAGGGCCGGCATCTCGAGGGAAACAGGGACGTCCTCGGACCTGCGGGTCGGCTTCGCGGTGACATCCAACTTCCTCGACACCTTCGGCGTGCCTCCCGAGACCGGACGGGATTTCAGTCCCGCCGAGGGCAAGGTGGCCGGACGCGACGCCGTGGTATTGCTCGGCCACGACTACTGGGTGCGCGAGCTCGATCGGGACCCGTCGATCGTCGGGCGAACCGTGCGGCTGAACGGCCGGCCGTTCGACGTCATCGGCATCGTGCCCGACGGATTCACCCACATTTTCGACTTGGCGCGTCCGGCCTTCTTCGTGCCGGTGACGATGGCGCACGTGCTGGACGGCGAGCCCGACGACGCGCAGCTCACCGATCGCGCGCAGCGGCTGTTCACGGTAAAGGGGCGGCTGAAGCCCGGCGTGTCGATCGAGGCCGCGAGCGACGAGGCCACCGCGATCTTCCGGCGCCTGGCGGCGGCTCATCCCGGCTCGAATCGAGCGGTCGAGGGCATCGTCCTCAGCGAGCTGTCGAGCCGTGTCGCCGGTGATCCCAACTCTCCCCGGCTGATCGCGCTGCTCGGACTGCTGACGCTAGTGCTCTTGTGCATCGCCTGCGGCAACGTCACCAACCTCGTGCTCGGCCGGGCGAGCACCCGCACCCGTGAAATCGGCCTTCGGCTGGCCATCGGCGCGGGTCGCTGGCGCCTGGTCCGGCTGCTGCTGGCCGAGAGCCTGGTGCTGGCGCTGGCGGGCGGCGCCCTGGGCGTGCTCGTCGCCGCTGCCGGCATCGAGCTGCTGCGCGCCTTCGCGCCGTCGTCCGGACTCGACGTGCCGACGCCGCTCCTCATCGAGCTCGACACGCGCGGGCTCCTCGTCACGTTCGTCATCGCGGGCGCGAGCGCGCTGCTCTTCGGGATGGCGCCGGCGTTGCGGGCCGGACGCACGGACGTGCTCACGGCGCTCAAACCCGGCGCCGGCGACCACGGCCTGGGGCGCATGATCGGACGCTCCTCGCTGGTCGTGGTGCAGATTGCCGGCTCGCTGGTGCTGCTCGTCGCCGCCACGCAGATCGCGCGCGGCCTGTCCTACGCCGTAGCCCTCGACCCGGGCTTCAGCACCGATCGCCGGCTCACCCTGCGGCTCGATCCGCGGCTGGCCGGCTATTCCCCCGCCCGCACGGAACAGTTCTACCGCGAGTTGACCGCCGCGGCGGCGGCCGTGCCCGGCGTCCGTTCGGTGGCGCTGGCCAGCGCCCTGCCGATGTCGGCGGGCTTCAATGTGCTCGCGGTGGCGCCGGAAGGCTTCACCTTTCCGCCCGGCCGGACCAGCGCCACGATCGCCTCCGCGGCGGTGGATCCCGCGTACTTCGACACGCTCGGCGTGCGCCTGGTGCAGGGCCGCGGCTTTCGCGAGACCGACCGCGCCGATGGGCCATGGGTCGCGATCGTGGACGAGACCTTCGCGGCGCGCTATCTCGGCGCGAACCCGCTCGGCCGGCGGCTGCGGTTCGTCGAGCTCGGGGATCGCACGGCCGAAGTGGTCGGGATCTCGGCCGCGAGCCGCCACAATTCGGTCCTCATGCCGTCGCAGCCGTTCATTCATCTGCCGTTCGCGCAGCACCCGGCGTCGCGCGCCACGCTCGTGGCGCACACCATCGGCGAGCCTGCGGCGCTGGCCGGCGCGCTGCGGGGCGTCGTCGCGGCGCTCGATGCCAGCGTGCCCGTGTATCGCATCGAGTCCACCGCCGAGGCCTTCGAGACGCGATCGAAGCGCCTGGCCCGGCTGCTCACAGGCATCGCGGGCTCGGTGGGCCTGGTCGGACTCACGATGGCGCTGATCGGGCTGTACGCCATCGTGTCGTATCAGGTGAGCCGCCGCACCCGCGAGATCGGCATTCGCATGGCGATTGGCGCGATGCAGGGCCAGGTGCTCCGGATGGTGCTCCGGCAGGCGGCGACGATGGGCATCGCCGGCGTCGCGATCGGCACGGCGATCAGCATCGCGGGCGCGGGAGGCCTCGCCGCCCTCGCGGAGGCGCCGCTCTTCGATCCCCTGCTGATGGCGGCGGCGCCGGTGGCGCTGCTCGCCACGGCAGTCGCCGCGTCACTGGTTCCCGCGCGGCGCGCCGCGAGAATCGATCCGCAGGCGGCGCTGCGACAGGACTGATCAGAAACGGCTTAGGGCTCAGGGCTCACGGCGTGGATTGCTTGCTGGCGCTCGAAGAGTACTGCCGCTGCAAGCGTACTCACCGTGCGTAAGAGAGTGGCCAAGCCCTAAGCCTTGAGCCCTAAGCCATCTACACTAGACGGAGCATGCCCACCGAGGCGCTCCGCGACGCGCTCACGCGCTACTGGGGCTACACGTCGTTCCGTCCGCTCCAGCACGAAGCCATGGAGGCGGTGCTCTCGGGGCGCGACTCGATCGTCGTGCTGCCGACCGGCGGCGGCAAGTCGCTCTGCTTCCAGGCCCCCGCGGCTGCTGCCGACAGCGGTCTGGCCGTGGTCGTGTCGCCGCTCATCTCGCTCATGAAAGATCAGGTGGACACGCTCGTCGGCAACGGCGTGTCCGCGGCGCTCTTCAACAGCTCGCTCGGAGCCGACGAGAAGGCGACCGTCATGCGCGGGCTCGCCGAGCAGCGCTATCGGCTGCTCTACGTGTCGCCCGAGCGGCTCGTCGGCGACGGCAGCGACGGGTTCATCGCGCGGCTGGCCGGGTGCGGCGTGCGTTTCATCGCCGTCGACGAAGCCCACTGCATCAGCCAGTGGGGACACGACTTTCGTCCCGAGTACCGGCAGCTGGCGCGGCTCCGCGAGCGCTTTCCCGGCGTGTCGATGCACGCCTACACCGCCACGGCCACGGCGCGGGTGCGGCGCGACATCGCGTCGCAGCTGGCGCTGCGCGACCCGGTCGAGCTCGTCGGGTCGTTCGACCGCCCCAACCTCGTCTACCGCGTGCTACCGCGGGCTTCGCTGAAGGCGCAGCTCCTCGACGTGATCAAACGGCACGAGAACGAGGCGGGCATCATCTACTGCTCGTCGCGGAAAGAGGTCGACGCACTGGCGGCGTGGCTCTCGGATTCGGGCATGCCGGCCCTGCCCTACCACGCTGGCCTTTCGGACCAGGAACGCGCGGCGAACCAGGACGCCTTCCTGAGCGAACGCGTCGATCTGATCGTGGCCACCGTGGCGTTCGGCATGGGCATCGACCGCTCCAACGTGCGCTTCGTGGTGCACGCCGGAGCGCCGCGATCGCTCGAGCACTACCAGCAGGAATCGGGGCGCGCCGGCCGCGACGGGCTCGAGGCCGAGTGCGTGCTCATCAGCTCGGCAGGCGACTTCGTGCGCTGGAAGATGATGCTCGAGCAGAACGGCGAGCTCACCGACGCGGCGCGGACGCTGTTGAAACAGATCGAGCGCTATGCAACCGGCGTCGGCTGCCGCCATCGCCATCTGGCGTCCTACTTCGGCGACGTCTACCCGGCGGGCGACTGCGCCGCGTGCGACGCGTGCCTCGGCGAGCTGGAGTCGGTGCCGGATCCGGTGCCGATCGCCCGCAAGATCCTGTCGTGCGTGGTGCGCGTGGGCCAGCGGTTCGGCGTCATGCACGTCACCAGCGTCCTCCGCGGCCAGGCCAGCGAGCAGGTGGTGTCACGCGGCCACGATCGCCTCAGCACCTTCGGGCTGATGCAGGACGAGCCGGTGCCGGCGGTGCGCGGCTATGTCGAGCAGCTCGTGGGGCTGGGGCTCCTGCAGCTCACCGACGACCAGTATCCGGTGCTGTCGATGACCCCGCAGGGCGTGGCGTTGCTCAAGGACGCGGCCGCGTGCCCCGATCTGGCGCTGGCGCGGCAGCGCACGCCGGCCAAGGGCGCGCCGCGCTCGCGGGCGCGCATCGAGACCGAGTCGTGGGACCACGTGGACCGGGGGCTGTTCGACCGCCTGCGGGCGCTGCGGCTGGACCTGGCGAGGGCCCGCGGCGTGCCGCCCTACGTCATCTTCCACGACGCGACCTTGCGCGAGATGGCGCGGCTGCGGCCGTCGTCGCGCGCGGCGCTGCTCGACGTCAAGGGCGTTGGCGCGCGCAAGGCCGCCGAACTGGGCGACGCGTTCCTCCTGGCGATCGCGAACCACGCCGGACAGGCGTAGGACTACGCACGACCTGCCTGATCGCCGACGCGAATCACCTTGCCGGCCTGGCTGGCCGCGATGCGGCTGTTCACCGTGAAGCGGTAGTAGTGGTTGAAGAGCGCGGTCGAGACGCCCGCGGGCAGGTGCGTCTGGCGCAACTCCGCGAACCGCTTCTGGAATCCCGGCGTCGGCTCACCGGTCGCGGCATCGCGCGAGGGCACGACGCAACGGGCGCACGGGTTGATCGCCTCCACTTCCACCGCACCGAGGCGCAGCGTGCTGCCATACAGCGCGTCCTCCCAGAACGCCTCCACGCCATCGATCTCGATGTTGGCGCGGAAGCGGCAGCGCGCGGCCTCGAGCGCAAAGCCGAACCACCCGGCCACGGCCGCCACGGACGGCACTGAGACGAACGTCGGCCCAGGCGAAGCGAGATCGTCGGGAAAACCGACCTCTGCGTCTTCAGCCCAGGTGAGCGCTTCACCGAGCATGCGGCCGCACGCGGCGGCGATCGCTGCGCCCTCCTGGTGCAGGCCGAACGTGCGGCTGTCGATCGTCACGTGCGCCGCCGCCAGGTCGAAACGTGCGCTCACGCGGTGGATGTCCGGAAAGTTCTTGCCGTTGACGAACCGCCCGCGGGCATCCATCAGCGCCCAGCGGCGATCGAACTCGAGCGCACCCGACGGCAGCACGCGCGCTTCGGTCACGTCGGTGGGCGGCAGCCCTTTGATGGGATGGATGCGGAGGAGACTGACTGTGGCCATCTACTCGCGGACGGCCTTGGGATAGTAGATGCCGTTGAAGAGGAACTTGAAGGTGGCGTGCGACTGCGCGCGGTTCGTGATCTCCGGGCCGAATACCAGGACGCGGCCGCGGCCGAGCGGTGCATCGATGACGGCGGCACCGCCGCGCAGATAGTGCTGGCCCAGCGCCCACCCGCTGCGCAGCGACGCCGCAGTGGGATACCACGCGACGCGGCTCGCGCGCGCACCGGCGCGCGGGTCGAGCCGGAAGACCGGGCTGTCGTCGAAGAACACGTCCACTTCCTTCTCGAAGCCGTAGCCGAGCGGCAGCGTGTTGTCCACCGCCACACGCAGCACCGATCCCGGTACGTAGTGCTTCTCCCGCGGCAGTGGTGCCGGCGCCCCGCGGCCGGTCGTCTCGACGAGCGCGTCGGCGAGGCCGATGCCAAACCGCTCGGCAATCGCGCTCGCCCGTCCGATGAGGATCAGCGTCCCGCCCTGCTCCACGAACTGCTTCAAGCGCGGTACCGTGCGCCCCCACGAGATGGCGCCGGCCCGGGCGCGGTCGTCGGCCGGCGCGTCGTCGGGCACGAACGGGCCCGCCGGCGCCGTGCCGGCCGGCACGGCCTCGGTGGGCAGGATCAACACGTCGAACCGGGCGGTGAGATCGGCGGTGTCGAGCATCGGCGGATAGACCATCTCGAACGGGAACTCGTAGCGTTCGAGCAGCCAGCGCATCCACCCGCTCGAACTCGAGCCGCCGTAGCGATCCCACAGCCCGACGCGGACGGGGTGCAGCCGGAGCGACGCGCCCGCCGGCCGCGACGCGACGCCGGTGAAGGCAAGCCCCAGCTCCGACGCAGCCTTCTCGAGGACCGGCCGCGAAGCACCACGCGCACCTGACGCCGCAATGAACATCATTCCGGTCGCGCCGGGCGCGCCGCCCACGGCCCGGTCCGCGGGCCAATACACCTCGTGGCCACCACGCAGCAGGCGGTTGACCGCCACAAATGCGTCGTTCTGATGGTGGCGCACCAGGTAGCCGGCTGGTGCCGCCGCGCCGTCCACCGTACCGGGCGCCGGCCTGGCATCCGCGAGCGCCTCGAACGGCCCATCGAAGGCGTCCAGCACTCGATCGAACTTCACGCCCATCTGGAAGGCGAGCGTCCAGCCGGCATTGTCGTAGGGCGGCACCGGCGGCCCGCCCGGATACGCGACCTCGTGGGGGTGCTCTTGCGGCTCGAACATGTCGAGCACGTGCGGCCGGAACGCCTGCGCCGTCTTCACCACGAGCGACCCGGCAGGATAGCGGCGGCCCTGCACGGTGAAATCCGCCGTGGCACGCTGCACGGTGACACCGGCGGCGAGCAGCGCGCCGGCAAACTTCATCGCGGTCAGGAAGTCCGGCTGGTCGGACGGCAGGATGTAGCCGCGCGGATCGCGCTGCCGCGGGTCGCGGAAGACGCGCTCGAAGACCTCGGGCGGCACCGCGCCTCGACCGCCCGCATCGGCCCGGGCCGCCTGAACCCGTCGCGGCACCGGGGTCCACGAGTCGCGGCTCCCGCGCTCGATGGCGTTGCGCCCCATCCGGTAGACATTGAGGAGCAGCGTTTCGCGGTAGCGCGACGCGAAGTCGAGCACCGCACGGTTGGCGGTCATCGAGTATTCGATCGACTGGCGGAACCGCCACGGCTGCGGCGCCACCGGGTACGGCAGATCGCCGCTCGGCAGCTGGCGCTCCGGCACGAACGGAACCGCGGTGGGCGTCGGCCCGCCGATCGTCTCGGTGAGAAGGCCGATCTGATTGTGGAAGTAGGCGGTCGTCCGCAGGCCACCGTTCCACCAGGTCGAGTAGCTGGAGCCGCCGCGCGTCGTCACCCCGGGCTTGCCTTCGGCGGCGAAACGCGCCTGCATCGCGGCGCCGACCAGGTCGATGCCGGCGGGAATGAGCGGATCGAACACGTAGTTGAACGGATCCCGGAACGGCGGCGCGAACATCACCGTGCCGGCCGGTCCGGCCTGGTGATGGTTGTAGACGATCTGCGGGAACCATTCGCGATACAGCACGCGGTTCATGTTCCGCGTCTCCGCCTGGCTCGACAGATAGAAGTCGCGGTTGTTGTCGTGGCCGACGTACTTCTGGTACGGGCGCGGCACACCGGCGAGCGACCGCCGCCGGGGATCCGGCGTACGCATGTACCAGTTGGCCACGAGCTCGTGACCGTCGGGGTTGGCGTGAACCGCCAGCACCACGACGTCGCGCAGGATCCGCAGCGTCTCGGCATCGGAACCGGAGGCGAGCTGATAGACCAGCTCGATCAGCTGTTGCGCGCCGAGCACCTCGTTGGCATGGAGGCCGCCGTCGATCCAGACGACCGCCTTGCCTTCCTGCGCCAGGGCACGCGCGTCGCCGTCACTCACCCCGTCGGCAACGGCGAGCCGTCGCGCGATTTCGCGGTAGCGATCCAGGCGCGCCAGGTTCTCGGGCGCACTCACCACGGCCATCCACTGCGTGCGACCCTCCTCGGTGCGCCCGATGTCCACCAGCGCGACGCGATCGGACTCGGCGTCGAGCCGCTGCCAGTACGACTCGAGCTGGCGATAGGTGGCGAGGAAGTAGTCGTCGCCGATGCCGGATCCGAACGCCGTACGTGGCGAGGTAACCGCGGCCGGCGACTGCGTCCGTGCCGGCGCAAGGGCGGCCGCGACGAACAGAGCCACGAGCACCAGGACACGCGGGCGGGTTGGCATGCGGAGGCTGCAGGCGGGCGTCGTCCATGATACCGCCCGCGGCGGCGGTCTTCAGGAGAGCACGAAGACGGCCCGCGTGTAGATCACCTGAAAGCCGAACCGTTCGAACGTGCGTTGCGAGATGCTGCCCGGATCGACGCTGGCCGTGGCGAACTGGGCGCGGCCGACGGCGGCGTTGAGCGCATGGGCGACAACCGCATGCTGCACGCCGCGCCGCCGGAATTCGGGCAGCGTGGACGTGCCCGCGATCAGGCACACACCGTCCATCACGTAGGCACATCCGGCCCCGGCGGGCTCCCCGTCACTCCAGACGAGCAGCCGCTCGAAATCGGAATGGACGAAGCTGCGCATCACGCCGGCGATACGGTCGAGCAGGTCCGGCGCCGGTGGCCCCCCTACAGGGGCCGGGCCATCCCCCGCGACAAAGCCCGTGGCCACGACGCGCAACCAGACGGCGTCGAGGTCGCCGGTCGCAGGTGTCACCCGCAGGCCCGCCGGCGCCTCGAAGTGATCGGCCGCGCCAAGGCGCCGCGCGAGCTGGTTCTCGAAGCCTTGAAGCTGGTAGCCGCGCTGCGTGAGCCGGGCCGCCACGCCGGCGGCGGCCAGCGGGCAGAGCTCGATCTGCACCGGGATGCCGCGCTCGTCGTAGAACGCTTCGATCGCGTCGAGGTCCTCGTCACGGACCGGCACGCCGAGGCCCAGGCCGAGCACCTTGTTCAGCGGCGAGCCTTCGTGGGAACAGAGCGCGCGGCCGCCGGCAACCTCGAGCGACGCGACGCCGTCGGGCCGGCCTGCGCCAGCCGCCACAGCACAGAAATCGATCTCGGCGCGGTCGATCTGTCGCGCAAGGTCCAGCGTTGCATGGAGCATTGATAGACTCTACCTTCCCCCTCGATCCCATGAAAATTGCCACCTGGAACGTGAACGGCATCCGCGCCCGCCAGTCGGAGCTGCAGGATCTCCTGGAGCGCGAGCGCCCCGACGTCGTGTGCCTGCAGGAGATCAAGGCGGCGCTCGATCAGCTGCCGCTCTGGCTCGCGGACACCGAGGGCTACTGGTCGTATTGGCATGGAGGCAAGGGTTACTCGGGCGTCGGGCTGCTGGTGCGGAAGGACCACTGCGTGGAGTCGCCGGGCTTCCTGCATCCGCCGTTCGATTTCGAGCAGCGCATCGTCACGGTGCGGCTGCCACAGGCCACGGTGGCGTCGATCTACGTGCCCAACGGCGGCAAGGACTTCGCCGCCAAGATACGGTTCCTCGAGGCGATGGACGCCTTCGCCGCCGAACTCGCGGCCGCCGGCGAGCCGCTGGTGTTGTGCGGCGATCTCAACGTCACCCGCACCGACATGGACGTGCACCCGAAGGAGCGCAAGCCGCGGGCGACCGGCCAGCTGCCGGAGGAGCGGGCGCTGCTCGAGCGCATCATCGGCCGCGGGCTCGTCGACGTGCAGCGCGCCCTGCACCCCGACGACGCGGAGATGTTCACGTGGTGGGCGCCGTGGCGCAACATGCGCCAGCGCAACATCGGGTGGCGGCTCGATTACGTGCTCGCCTCGACCGCGCTGGCAACCCGCGCCCAGTCGTGCGAGGTTCAAAGGGAGTTCGGAACCAGCGATCACGGCCCGGTCATCGCAACTTTCGCCTAGCTGTACGTGGGGGCCGCCTTCAGGCGGCCCAGGGCCGGCTGAAGCCGGCCCCCACTGGCCGCCCTACGAACGCTCCGCGCTCGACCAGGCCTCGGCCAACTCCTCACCGATCGCCAGGTGGTTCAGGATGAAGTCCGCCTGCCGGAACGCCTGCTTGAGCCGCTCGGCGTCGAGCGGCGCGCCAGCGTCGCGGCACTGACGGGCGGCCTCGACACGCACGAGCGCGAACGCCGCCTCGAGACCACGCACGATGGTGGCCACGCCACGCCCCTGATACGCGGTCCACGATGCGAACGCCTTGGCCGCCACATAGCGCGTGAGCGGCCTGGGAAAGCGGTGCCATTCAGGAGCGACGTGGGTCGCGAACGCCGCTTCGAGACCCGCCTCGTCCGGATCCGGCCGCATCTCGTCGGAGACGCACTGCAGCGCCTCGCGGTACGCGGCCAGGCTGATCGCCAGCGACTCGTGCGCCGCACCTCGCACGATGTCGTGCGGCAGCCGCGCCACGGCGGCGGCGAGCGCCCCGGCACCGCCGGTCCAGGATCGCAGCGACAACGCGTCGAGCCCGATCGTCGCCAGCGCCGACTCGGCATCGGGTGCGGCGGCGCACACGGCCACCATGTGCCGTTCCCAGGCGGCGTAGCCGTCGAGGTCCATCAGCACATTGGGTCGCAAGAGGGGCGGCAGGTCGTCGGGCGCCACCGCGAGGCCGTCGTAGTCGGCCCGCGGAAACGCCGGCGGGCTCTCGACGATCTCGAGCGGTACGTCGTCCCGGAACAGCAGCGACGCCGCCGTGGGGCAGAAATGCGAGAGGGTGATGGAGGTGCCGCGGGCGTCGTCTACGGACAGTCGCGGGAACGTCCGGCAGGTCGTCGCCAGCGCCTCCTCGCCAAGGTCGCGGTGCACGATGCACAGGCGCGAGTCCTCCTCGAAGAACACACAGGCGCCCGACTCCCGCCGCTCGAAAATTGCCGCCGCGTCTTCCGGCAGCGCGGGGTCCACTACGAACGGTTCGAGGCCCACCGCCGCTGCGGAGGTCTTCAGACGCCCGGCCGAGACCGCCTCCTGGAGCGACCGGTAGACGCGAAGCTCCATCGGCACGTCCCAATCCATCGTGCAACAGACGCCGGAATGCTTGCAGCGGTAGTCCGCGTGAATGCTCAAAGCCCGGACTTTCCCCAGGTGCCGTTTCTCGTTCAAGTGCATGTCCATCAATGAGTTCGGGACCCTTACAGAACTATTACAGTCTCCCCGTCGATCCCCTGTTATCTTCGTCTCGTAACGTTACCGAACACCAATCAGGCCACCAGTGCACTGAGCGGCGCCTGATTGATGTTCGCAGTATCTCTTGCCGCGCTCCGCGCGGCCGGACCACAGGAGAAGGAAAACGATCGTCCATGGCCACTGTGAACCTACTCTACGGGCGCAAGCACCAGAAGGGCGTGAACTGGATCACCGCCATCGCGATGACCG
>DATMDI010000149.1:0-11609 GCA_035557875.1 Vicinamibacterales bacterium | reverse complement strand
AGACCTTCTTCGACGAGAAGCGCCCGTTCTTCACCGAGGGCGCCGGGCTCCTGAACCTCGCGCCGGTCGGCAACTTCTTCTACTCGCGCCGCATCGGCGCGCCGCCGATCGGATCGGCGGCTGGCGATTTCGTGGACGCGCCGGCGGCGAGCACCATCCTCGGCGCCGCCAAGCTCACCGGCCGCACGGCGTCCGGGCTGTCGATCGGCGCGATGGCCGCGATCACCGATTCCGAGAACGCGAAGGTGTTCTCGCGAACGACAGCGCTCACGACGCAGACGCCGATCGCGCCGCGCACGAGCTACGCGGTGGCCCGCGTCCAGCAGGAGTTCGGCCGCGACAAGTCCACGTTCAGCGGCATGGCCACGATGCTCCATCGCGACCTGGAGACCGCCAGCCCGCTCGGGCTGCTGCTGCCGCGCAACGCGTTCGTCGTCGCCGGCGACTCGGTCCTCCGGTTCAAGGGCGGCGAGTACGTACTCACGTCGTGGGCGGGCACGTCGCACCTGAACGGCGAGCCGGACGCGCTCGCGCGCGTGCAGCGGGCCAGCGCTCATTACTCGCAACGGCCCGATCGGGATTACGCGGTGTACGACCCCACCCGAACGACGATGTCGGGATTCAAGGCCGGCACCAGCCTGCAGAAGCAGGGCGGCCGCCACTGGATCTGGACCATCCAGCACGACAACGAATCACCGAACCTCGAGCTGAACGATCTCGGGCGCCTCGGCAACGGCGACGGGCTGCAGTTCGTCGGCGACTTGCGCTATCGCGAAACCAGGCCGGGCCGGATCTTCCGCAGCTACTGGGTGGGCACGCGCCAGACCAACGAGTGGAACTACGGCGGCGATCATGTCACCCGCACCGCCAACGTCTATGCCAATCAGGTGTGGCGTAACTTCTGGACCACGCAGGCCAGCTACACGCTGACCCGCCGCCGGCTCGACGCCCGGTTGACCCGGGGCGGGCCGCTGATGGAAGTGCCCGAAGGATGGTCCAGCAACGTGCAGCTCCGCAACCGCGCCTCGTCGCAAACCAGCTGGAACACCCAGCTCACGATCAGCGGCGACGAAGACGGCGGGTTCACGCGTCAACTCGACGCGTCGATCGCGGTGCGGCCAGGGCCGCAGTGGCAGCTGTCGATCGCGCCGTCATTCCTGCGGGAGTTCGGGACCCAGCAGTACATCAGCTCGATGGCGGGCGGCACGGAACCGACCTACGGCCGGCGGTACATCTTCGGCGCCATCGACCGCAGCACCTACGCCACGCAGTTCCGCATGACCTACACGTTCAAGCCGGACGTGACTCTCGACGTGTACGCCGAGCCGTTCGCGGCGAGCGGCAGCTACTCGAACATCGGCGAGTTGCTGGCCGCACGCACGCGGGAGCGGCGCACCTACGGGAGCGACGGCACGACCGCAACGCAACAGGGCAACGGGAGCCTCCTCGTGACGGACGGCGCCTCGACCTTCACGGTCAGGAACAACGACTTCAACGTCCGCTCGTTCCGCAGCAACGTGGTGCTGCGCTGGGAATATCGTCCCGGCAGCACGATGTACTTCGTGTGGCAGCAGGATCGCTACATCAGCGAGGCTGTCGGCACCCCGATCAGTGCCGGCGATCCTTTCCGCGCCCTGGGCGAGCCCGGCAACAACTACTTCGTCGTCAAGACGTCGTTCTGGCTGCCCGTCCATTGACGCCTTCGAACGGGGTCGATCCCGGTTTCAGCGACGTGAAATAGTCCACGTGCCGCTGCCGCGACGCGGCCTCGCCGTAGCGCTCGCGGCCCAAGGCCTCCGCGCGCTGCGCGACGAGGCGGTACTGGGCGGCGTCATCCCAGAGCCCGCACACCGCGTCGAACCACGGCTCGACTTCCGCTTGGCTCGGCAGCCTCAGCGTCTCGGCTGTCAGCCAGTCGGGCAGCGGCAGGACGTAGCCGGCGCCGCCCTCGCGAACGTCGCCGCCCACCACGTGCGGCAGCGAACCCCGGTTGCTGACCAGCGCGGGAATGCCGTTGATCATCGCCTCGGCGGCGACCCGGCCGAACGGCTCCTCCAACGTCGAGGGCACGAGCAGGATGCGCGTCAGGGCCAGGTAGTCCGACGGCGTGGGCACTGGTGGTGCGGCCATGATCTGCGGGTACCGCCGCAGGTCGATGCCCGGAATCGCATGCAGTGAGCCGGCGCTCTGCCCCGACTGCACGACGAGCAGAGGAATGTCCGGCCGCCGCGCGCCCAGCATGTCGGCCAGCCGGGCAAACAGGAACAGCCCCTTGTGGGGCGCCGGGTGCACGAAGGTGACGAAGGCCCGCGATGCGACGGGCGCCAGCACCGTGTCCCAGTCGATGGGCGGCTCGAGCGGTGTGCTGACCAGACCAATCGTCGCGTGGTAGCTGGTGGTGAGAAAGGCGCTGCAGGTAAAGGCGTGATCGACGTGCTCGAAGTAGGGCCGGCCGTAGCCGTAACTGCGGAGCGCAAACGCAGTGGTCAGGCCGCGCGCGCGTGCGCCCTGGAGCGCGACCTGGATCATCGGATGGGCGTTGCAGGCGATGACCTGATCGGGCGCAAATCCGTCCAGGAGATCCGCCACGAGCTCGAGGTACTGCTGCGACTCGGCCGGATCGGGCGCCGTTTCGTCGTTGTGCCGGGTCAGGAGGAGCGTCACCGGCACGCCGCCTGCGTGATAGTGGACGACCGGCCGCCGCAAGTCGTCGGCGCCGGCCGGCACGCGCACCCTCAGGCCGTGCAGGTGATCTTCGATCGTGAACCGGTCAACGCCCCCGAGGCGGGCCGTGGTGAGGATGTGACAGGCATGGCCGGCATCCGCGAGCCACGTCATGATCGTGCGAAGGCTCTGCGTGACGCCGGCCGTGGGGTCGCTGATGCAGTGGTTGTTGATCAGCAGGAATCGCACGGCGTACGAGGGGCCGGCGCCGCGATCTCCGGGCGGCCCTCCGCTCTATTTCTTGAGCTGCCGTCGCGCCAGCCAGACCGCGGCGGGCGCCAGCAGCACCAGCGACGCGGGCTCGGGAACGCTACCGGTGGTGCCGCCTGAGCCCTGGGCGGACAGCGTCACGGGAGCCACGGCAATCTGCGCGACTGGCAGAAGCGCGGCCACCAAGGCTGCGGCTCTCACGTGTTTGGCCACGCCGGAAGACCCAGCGGTCAGCGTGGCATCGGACCCGGCATTCGCCGGGGAGCGATCGGACATTCGTGACCTCGTGGAGGGAGACCGGCTGAGTTTAACGCGATTTTGTGAAGAAACGTGCAGTGCCCGAATGACTTTTTCGCGCCGTTGCGCGTTTAAGTGCACATCCGGAACGGGAATCCGATCGGCGCTTCGGCCGATGGCCCCTGTTGCCGCCCGTTTACGCCATATGAGTCAGAACGGGGGAGGTGTGCGTCGTGAGCGATGTCGACAGCATTCAACTAGACCAGGAGACCGCGGCACTGCTGCAGCATTGGGTCCGCTCGGCGTCCACGCAGCAGCGGCTCGTCAGGCGCAGCCGCATCGTGCTGTTGCTCGCGAGCGGACTGTCGCAGGCGGCCGCTGCCCAGGAGCTCGGTGTGAGCCGGCGCACGGTGGCCCTGTGGAAACAGCGGTTTCTCGAGGGCGGCCCCGCGGCGCTCCGGCACGATCGTCCGGGCCGCGGACGCCCCAAGGGCCGCCGTCCCGGCGCGGTCACCTCGATCATGGCGGCCATGACGGCGCCTCCCGACGGGCACGACCGCTGGACGGCGCGCGCGCTCGCCAAGCAGGTCGGCGTGAGCCACTCGACTGTGCTGCGCGTCTGGCGCGACGCCAAAATCTGACGCGCCATCCGTCAGCCTCGGACGTCTGCCTCCTCCGCGACTAATAACGCCTCACCTCAGCCGCGGGGCATTCGTTCCCGCACGGCCCTGCACAGCCCCGCGCATGCGTGATGCGGGCGTGCCCCTTGCTCTCGTCAGTGGCGCGGACGAACTCACGCCGCATGAAGGGGAACGAGGGATGTCAGTCAGAAGGTTGGCAGTAGCAGTGTTCGCGGCGGCGCTTCTCGTCGGCGGTCAGGCCGCATCGGCGGACCCGATCGTGTCGGCGGGCGACAGCGTCAAGTTCGGCAACGGCCCCGGCGACGCCGGCGGCGGCGAGTTCATCCTCACCGTCAACAACGTGTGGTCGTTCATCACGTTCTGCCTGCAGCGCACCGAGTACGTGGACTACACGAACGCCTTCACCGTGGACAGCGTGAACCCGTACACGCTCACCGACCCGACGGCCAACGGCGGCGACGGCAGCGGCCGCGACTCCATCTCCGAGCAGACCGCGTATCTGTATACGAAGTTCAGACAGGGCACGCTGGCGGGCTACGACTACACGGGTGCCAATCACGTGGCGTCAGCCGACACGCTGCAGCGCGCGTTCTGGATGCTCGAGCAGGAGCTGCCGATGGACGCGACGAACCCGTTCGTCATCCTGGCCAACAACGCGGTCTCCAGCGGAGAGTGGGACGGCATCGACAACGTCCGTGTGCTGAACCTTTCCCGCGGCGTCGGGCGGAATTACACCGAAGCGCAGGACCAGCTGACGCTGGTGCCCGAGCCCGCCTCGATGGCCCTCCTCGCCCTGGGCGCGGGCGTCGTGGTGGCGCGCCGCCGCCGCCCGCGCGCCTGACCCGCGGGGCGGGTCTAAAGACCCGCAGCCACGTCGGCAAATTCCACTCAAACGCCCCCGCGCGCGCTCGACGGGGCGCGCGCATCCGGGCGACAATGCGGGTCTGATGACGATGAGGACGTCCCGTCGCGCGTTCATGGCCGGCCTCGGCGCAGTGGCCGTTCCGCTCGTCCAGCCCGCGCGCGTGTGGGCCGCGCAGGCCTCGACTCCTCTGCTGCCGCTGCGCACGCCGAAGATCGATCACCTGGACGTCATCGTTCCCAACGTCGAAGCGTCGGCGCGCTTCTACATGGGCGTCTTCAACACCACGCTCCACGCGCAGCCCTTCCAGGGCGGCTTCCGCTACTTCGTCCTGTTCGGTGATCTCCCGGCAAGCCGGCAGGTCGGCTACCTGGCGATCGGCGATTCGCGCGGCCGCGGCACCTACATCGGCCACTTCTGCACGTCGGTCTTCGACTACCGCCGCGACAGCGCGGCGATCATGTCGGCCCTCGCGGATGCGACCGACAAAGCCGGTCTCGGCAAGCTCGCGGGCGGCGGCGGCATCGGCGGCATCTTCTCGGACCCCGACGGCATCGAGATCCAGTTCCTGCCCGCGCCCGACACGCTGGTCACCGCGGCCGTCCCGTCGGATCTGGTGCCGTCGCGCAAGGGGCTGGTGAAGCCGCTCGGCGTCGATCACGTGCTGCTGCACGTCGCCGACCTGGAAAAGGGCGTGCGGTTCTACCGGATTCTGTACGGACTGGAAGCGCTGACCGACCGCACCACCGGCCGCGTCTGGTTTCGGATTGGCGACACGCGGCTCGGACTCCAGCAGGCCGAGGCGGGACAGAAACCGCACATCGCCCACTTCGGCATCAAGGTCGCGCCGTTCGATACGCAGAAGGTCACGGCGGGGCTGATCGCGCTCGGCGCCCGTGTTACCCCGTCGCCCTACGAACCCGACGTCGTCCGGCTGACCGACCCCGACGGCATCAGCTTCGAGATCGTCGCGCCGTAGTCGTGGGGGCCGGCTTCAGCCGGCCCAGGGCCGCCTGAAGGCGGCCCTTACAGCGACAGCATCTCAGTGCTGTCGCCGAACGTGTCCAGCCGCGCGCCCAGCTTGTCGAGCATCGCCAGCAGCAGGTTCGACATGTGGGTGTCCTTCGGGAACCGCACGTGGCGGCCGCCCTTCAGCTGTCCCGACGCGCCGCCGGCCAGCACGATCGGCAGCGGGCTGAAATTGTGCTGATTTCCGTCGCTGAGCGAGCTGCCGTAGAGCACCAGCGAATGATCGAGCAGCGACCCGTCGCCGTCCGGCGTCTCCTGCAGCTTGAGGACGAAGTAGGCGAACTTCGTCATGTGGTAGAGGTTGAGGATGGCGAAGCGATCCATGTTGCCGCGGTCGTTCGAATGATGCGACAGGTTGTGGAACGGGTCGCGGATGGTCGTCTCGGGGAAGACGGCGCCGCTCAGCTCGCGCGCGAACATCAAGGTGGATACGCGCGTGATGTCCGACTGGAAGGCCAGCACCTGCAGGTCCATCATCAGCTTCAGGTGCTCGGCGAAGGTGGCCGGCACGCCGGTCGGCACGTCCGGTAGCGTGACGTCCTCGCGCGCCGCCGCTTCGGCGCGCTGGATCCGCCGCTCGATCTCGCGCACGTCCTCGAGATACTGATCGAGCCGCCGGCGATCGCCCGGCGGCAGGTCGCGCTGCAGCGACGGCAGCTGCGCCATCACCGAATCGAGCAGGCTCCGCGTGTCCTGCCGGCGGCCGCGCCGCTCGGCTGGCGTCGCCCCGTCGCCGAACAGCTTCTCGAACACCAGCCGCGGGTTGCTCTGCATCGGCAGCGGCTGGGTGGGCGACTTCCACGAGATGGAGTTGCGATACGCGCAGCTGAAGCTGGCCTCGCAGGTGAGCACCGACTCCTCGATCGACAACTCCAGCGACGGGAGCGGGGTGTCCTGGCCGATGTGCTGCGCCGCCACCTGATCGGCCGAGACGCCGAGATGTGCCTGCGGACCACGCTGCGGCACCGACCCGGTGAGGAACACGGCGGCCGCCCGCGTGTGATTGGCGCCGGCCGACACGTCCGCCCCGCCGGCGCCGGCGACGTAGGGGTGCGCCAGCCCGCTCACCACCGTGACGCGGTCCCGGAACTGCTCGAGCGGCTTGAGGGTGTCGGTGAACTCGAAGCCGGCCCCTTCGGCCGCCGGCGTCCACTTGTCCATCGTGGCGCCGTGCGGCACGTAGAACGCCGCGAAGCGAGTCTTCGGCGCCACCGTCCGTGCCGGCGTCTGCGCCGCCACCATCGAGTCGAGCAGCGGCAGCGCCACCGAGGCGCCGATGCCGCGCAGCACGGTGCGGCGTGACAGATGCTTCCTGGTGATGAACATCGGAGCGTCTCCTGCGTGTCTCATAGGGCGGTCTAAAGACCGCCCTCTACGGTTTTGGCGCGGCGGCGGCAGATTTCGTCCGCATCTGGAACTGCGGCGTGCGGACCACGCCGAGCACGAGCGACGAGAACCGGTAGCGGCCGGCCGCGGCGCCGTGCGTGATCGCGCGCACCGACGGCATGTCCTGCGGCCGCAACCCGCGGCCGACGGCGTAGGTCAGCATCTTCTCCGCCGCGACCTCGGCAAACAGATCGGCCCGGGCGACGAGCGCGCGCCGCAGCGAGTCCGAGCCGTCGAGCCGGGTACCATCGGCCATCTGCCCGGTCGCGTCGATCGGCGTGCGGCCGTCCAGGCTGCGCCACTTCCCCGCATGGTCGAAGTTCTCGAGCGCGAACCCGATCGGGTCCATGATCTTGTGGCACGACGCGCACGCCGGATTGGCGCGGTGCTGCTCCATCCGCTGCCGCAACGACACCGCTTTCACGCGCACCGGGTCGCCGTCGAGGTTGGTTTCCACACCCGGCGGCGGCTGCGGCGGCGGCGCGCCGAGCACGTTCTCGAGCACCCACTTCCCGCGCTGCACTGGCGAGGTGCGGTTGGCCGCCGACGTCACCGTGAGGATGCTGCCCTGTCCCAGCAGGCCCCGGCGCGGACTGTCGGGCGCGAGCTGAACCCGCCGCATGCGCGAGCCACGCACGCCGGGGATGCCGTAGTGTTCGGCGAGCCGTTCGTCCACGAACGTGAAGTCCGCGTCGAGCAGATCGATGATGCTGCGGTCCTCGCGCAGGATGGTGCGGAACAGCAGCTCCGTCTCGCGCTGGAACGACTGCCGGAGGTTGCCGTCGAAGTCGGGTGAATCCGGGCGGGCGTTCTGCAGCTCGCGGAGGTAGAGCCACTGCGACGCGAAGTTCGTCACCAGGGCGTCCGCCTTCGGATCGGCCAGCATGCGGCGCACCTGACGCTCGAGCGTCGCGGGAGCGCTCAGTCCCCCCTTGGCGGCGATCGACAGCAGCTCGTCGTCCGGGATGCTGCTCCAGAGAAAGAACGACAGCCGCGAGGCGAGCTCGAGATCCGAGATCCGATAGGCAGTGCCGGCCGCGACGCCCGCCGGTTCGCGCTCGAACCGGAAGAGGAATCGCGGATCGACGAGGATTCGCGCGACCGCGCGCTCGATGCCGAACTCGAACGACCGCCGCCGGCCGTCCCGATAGAACTCGAGCGCCGTGTCGAGCTCGGCGCTGGTGACGGCAATGGGCCGCCGGAACGCGCGCGTGGCCAGCGCCGACAGAATCGATCGCGCGCAGGGCAGTTCCTCGGCGGTCGAGGCCGGCGTGCAGACGAGCAGTCTGCGCCGGCTGGGCGTATCGCCGGGACCGGTGGCGTTGAAGGGACCGGCGACCGTGAGCTGGGTGATGCCGGGCGTGCGCGCCTCGACGTGATAGACGCCGTCGGCGCCGCTGGCATGGCTGCGCACGACGCTCGCCGCCGCGATGGTGTGTGGCCCGGCGGGCACGCGCAGCCGCGTGGCGCCCCGCCCCTGCAGCGCCACGCGCACGCCGTCGAGTGTCACGTAGAGATCGTCGGTGCGGGGGCCCGCCGCCGCGGGGCCACCAAGGCGTCCGCCACCGGCCTGCCCCACCTGCAGCTCGTACTCGGCGTCGAGCGGGAACGTGTGGCGGATTACCATCCCGCCGCGCGTTCCCAACGGCTGGCCGTCCACGTGCGCGTCCTGCGACACGTCGCCGGGCATGCGGTAGGTGGCGCGATCGAGCCCGATCGTCGAGCTGCCGATGGCCCGCCGGCTGATGGTGGCCGCGGCCGCCGCGTAGCCTTCGATGAGCGCGGGCGAGACGCCGAGCACGTCCGCGATGTTGTCGAACCCGGCGGCCGAATCGTCGGGCGGCAGCAGCGCCGCGACGTCCACGTCGAGCGACAGCAGGTCGCGGATCGCGCTGGCGTATTCGGCGCGGTTGAGGCGATGCAGCGCGGGCGTGCCGGGATCGAGGCGACGGGCCGCAGCGCGATCCAGCGCCGCCTCGAGCGCGGTGCTGAACGCGGCGCGTGAAGCCGTCGGCGGCTTCGGCACGCCGTCGGGAGGCATCATCCCGGTCCGCAGCTTCCGGACCACTTTCTCCCACACGTCACCGTGACCGTCCACGGCAGCCGGGTCCGACCGGTCGAGCGACAACGCACCCGCCTTGACGCGATCGTTGTGGCAGCCGGCGCAGTACTGCGTGAGAAACGCCGAATCCGGCGCCGGCACGGGCGCCGACACTGCCGCCGCCGGGGCCGGACGCTGCTGTCCACCCGCGCCCGCCGTGAGGCCCGAGAGCGCGAAGACGAACGCGGCCGAAACGAAGAGCGGCCTCATCGGCTAGTCAACCGGCCGAGCAGCGCGATCGTCGAGGGTTTGGCGATCGGCGAGTTCGTGGCGAGGAACACGCCCTCGGCCCACGCCGCCGGCGTTCGTCCCTCCTTGTCGGCAACGTCGAGCCGGGCGCCGCGGCTCGCGAGCAGCTCGATGACGTCGTCCGAGCCACGATTCGCGGCGCCGTGCACGGCGGCCAGGCCCATCTGGTTGACGGCGTTCACGTCGAAGCCGAGGTCGAGGCACAACTGGACGGCCTCGAGCCACCGGCTGCCGTAGGTCTGGCTGATGACCCAGTTCACACCGGCCGCCAGCATCAGCGCGTTGGTGCCGTTGAAAGTGCCGATGCGCGGGTCGGCACCCTTCGCGATCAGGAGCCGCATCGCCTCGAGGTCGGCCGACTGCGCGGCACGCGTGAACGCCGTCTGCCCTGTCACGTCCACCCACTCGAGCGACCCGAGCGGCAGCATGTAGCGGCGCGCCGGCGGGAACTCCTTGACGCGCGCGTTGGCGTCTACGCCCTTGTCGAGCAGCGCGGCGATGAGCTGCAGGGCCGCCTCGCGATCGACTCCGTTGTCGGTGGCGTTGCTACGCAGGTCGAGGTTCCGGATCTCGACCGCGGACCAAAGCGCGGTGCGGCCGTACCAGTCCGCGGCCTTCGGATCGGCGCCGCGCTCGAGCAGGAGCCGCGCCACCGCGAGCTGGCCATTGGTGATCGCCATCAGCAGCGGCGAGATGCCGTTCGGATCCGGCTGGTTCAGATCGGCGCCCGCCTCGGCGAGGAGCGTCGCCGCGTCGAGCAGGCCATCGCGTGCGGCAAACAGCAGCGCAGTCATCCCCCCCGGCGCCGGCAGCTGCTCGCCTTGGGGCGGCACGCCGCTGCGCACGATGCCGACGCCGTGCGATCCGCCACCAGCCCCGGGAGGACGGGCGACGGGCTTCGGGCCGACACGGGTCGCGGCGCCGGCCGAGGCGCCGGCGGACAGGAGCAGCCGCATGATCGGGGTGTTGTTCGATCGCGCCGCCCACATCAGCGCCGTTTGAGACACGTCGGGGTCCGCGGCGTTCACGTGGGCGCCGCGCTCGACGAGCAGCCGCACCGCTTCCACGCTGTCGGACCGGACCGCGGCCATGAGCAGCGTGTCGCCGGTGGCGTCGGCCGTGTTCACGTCGGCCCGCGCGTCGAGCAGCCGGCGCAACAGCTCCGCGTTACCGTTCTGCGCCGCGACGTAGACCGGCGGCACGCCGAGCGCGTTGCGGACGTCCACCCGCGCGCCGGCGCGAATGAGCGCATCGACCGTCGGCACATCGTCGGCGCGCACGGCCCAATGCAGCGCCGTGGCGCCATCCGGTCCGGCGGCGTTCACATCGTGTCCCTGCGTGACCAGCGCCCGCACCGCCGCCATGTCGCCCGTCGCGGCGGCCCGCACGAGCGGATCCTCCGCGGCGGCGGCGGCCACCGGAAGCAGGACCAGGAGCAGGGCCGGCCAGGCGATTCGAGGCACGCTGAATTTTCGCCCCGGATCACCACGCCGGGTTCAGAAAAATTGCGTCAAAACCCCCTGGCGACACGGCGTTGCGCGCCGGCAGGCGCGTGGTCTACTCTCCCCCGTGGCGTTCACAGGACGCCCCCGGTCCGCGGGAAGGGCGGCGCCCACCTGTTCACGGTCGCGTAGCGGCGGTCACATCGACCTTTCTTCAGCCCATGATGCGGACACGGGCGCCTGTTGAAGGAGGTCGTCCGTGTCCACACCGAACCCGTCCCCTGCTTTCGCCAACCTCGAACAGCAGCACAAACTCGCGAAAGATCTGCTCCGCGCCGCGCGTGACGGCGATGCGGCGGCGCTCGCCCGCATAGGCGCCGTGCGCGGGGATGCCGGCAGCGCCGAGCGGCCGCTCCAGCTGGCCGACGCACAACTGACGCTCGCGCGGGAGGCCGGCTTCGACTCGTGGCCGAAGCTCGTCGCCGACTTCCACGAGCGTGACTTCGCCGCCTTTGTCCAGGCCGTGCAGGGGGACGACACCGCGCGGGTGCGGCAACTGCTGGCGCTGGAGCACGTCCGCGCGCGCGTCAACGAGCCAACGTTCGCGTTCGGCCAGCGCGCGGCGCACATCGCCGCCAAGAACGAGCGGCTCCTGACGGCGCTCCTGGAAGCCGGCGCCGACGTCAACCTGAAGAGCGAGTGGGAGAACGGCCCCTACACCGTGCTCG
>DATMDI010000148.1:0-3465 GCA_035557875.1 Vicinamibacterales bacterium | reverse complement strand
CCTTCCGCAGTGAGCAGGGCGCGCCGCTCGCGGCGAATTTCACCGTGACCAACGCGATGGTGGCGGCACAGCTCGGTCGGCCCCTGTCGGCTCCCGGCGGAAGCGTCGTGGTCAACCTGATCGAGCCGGGCACGGTCTACGGTGACCGTTTGAACGAGGTGGACTTCAGGGTCGCGAAGATCGTGCGCATCGGGCGCACGCGGACCAACGTCGGCGTGGACGTCTACAACCTGTTCAACGCCAATCCGGCGCTCACCTACAACGCCGCCTACAGTCTCGCGCTGCCGTTCCCGCGGCCGACCGGGGTGCTGACGCCGCGCTTCGCCAAGATCAGCGCGCAGATCGATTTCTAAGGAGTACGTGGGGGCCGGCTTGAGTCAGGCTTGAGCCGGCCTTGTGGGGCCGCCTGAAGGCGGCCCCTACGAATACAGCGGAACTACGCCGTGCCGCCCCGGAACATTGCCGGCTTGATCGGCAAGCTGTAGACCCGCTTGCCGGTGGCGGCGTACACGGCGTTGACGAGCGCGCCGGCCATCGCGGCCGTGCTCGGCTCGCCGATGCCGCCGGGCGCCTCGACGCTCGGCATGATGAACACCTCGGTCTGCGGCATCTCCGGGTGCCGCAGCGGCGGGTAGTCACCGAAGTGGTTCTGCACCACGCGCCCCTTGCTGATGGTGATCTCGCCCCTCAGCGCCGCGGTGAGCCCGTAGACCAGGCCCCCTTCCATCTGCGCCTTGATCGTGTCGGGATGCACCACCCAGCCGCAGTCCACGACGCAGATGTTGCGGTGCACGCGCACGTTCCCGTTGGTCACCGACACCTCGCACGCGAGGCCGATGATCGAGCCGAAGCACTCGTGCACGGCGATACCCCGGCCACGCCCCTGAGGCGCGGGCGTCTTCCAGTTGGCCTTTTCCGCCGTCATGTCGAGGACCGCACGGTGACGCGGGTGCTTTGCCAGCAGGCCACGCCGGAACTCGTAGGGGTCCTTCCCGGCGGCCGTGGCCATCTCGTCGATGAACGCCTCGGTGACGTAGCCGTTGACGGAGCTGCCGACCGAGCGCCAGAAGCCGTAGGGCACGCCCGGATCGGTCTCGATGTACTCGACCTTCAGGTTCGGGATGTCGTAGGGCAGGTTCGCCGCACCCTCGACCGAGATCGGATCGACCCCGCCCATCTGCTTGAGCGAGTCCGGATTCAGCTTCTTCATCAGCGACGACTGGACGAGGCGCTCCTGCCACGCCGTCGGGGTGCCGTTGGCGTCGAGCGCCGCCCACATCCGGACGTAGGTCACCGGCCGGTAGTAGTCGTGCTGGATGTCGTCCTCCCGGCTCCACATGACCTTCACCGGCGCGCCGACCTTCTTCGACGCTTCCACGGCGTCAGCGACGAAGTCGCCCTCGCCGCGCCGGCCGAAGCCGCCGCCCATGTAGGTAGGGTGCACGAATACCTTGGCCTGCGGCAGGCCCGACACCGCCATGGCCACCTGCTGTGTCACCGTCTGCGACTGCGTCGGCAGGTAGACGTCGCAGCGGTCGGTGGTCACGTGCGCGGTGCAGTTCATCGGTTCCATGCACGCGTGGGCCAGATAGGGCGCCTCGAAGACACGCTCGATCGTCTTGGCGCCTTTGGCGTAGGCGGCATCGAAGTCGCCGTCATTGCGCGCCGGGACGCCCGGCTTCTGCGCCAGCTCGGCGTACTTCTTGGTGATGTCGGCCGACGTGAGCGTGGCCAGCGGGCCCTCGTCCCAGGTGATCTGCAGCGCCTTGACGCCGTTCGACGCCGCCCAGTAGCCATCGGCCACCACGGCAATGCCGCTGGCGATCTGCACCACGTGCTTGACCCCCGGCACCGCCTTGGCCTTGTCGGCGTTGAAGCTGGCGACCTTGCCGCCGAACACGGGGCAGCGCACGACGCGCGCCACCAGCAGGCCGGGCAGCTTGACGTCGGCGCCGAACACCGCCGAGCCGTCTACCTTGCCCGGGATGTCGAGGCGCGGCACGTCCTTGCCGAGCAGCGTGAAAGTCTTCGGGTCCTTGAGCAGTACGTTCGTCGGCACCGGCAGCGCCGCTGCCTTGTCCACGAGCGACCCATAGGTGGCCCGCCGGCCGCTGGCCTGGTGGAGCACCACGCCCTTGTCGGTGGTGCACGCGCTCTCGGCCACACCCCAGTCCCTGGCCGCAGCCGACACCAGCATCACGCGGGCGGTCGCGCCCGCCTCGCGCAGGATCTTCCACATGCCGCGCGTACTGTTGCTGCCCGCGGTCGTCTGCGAACCGCCGAAGCCCGGGTTGCCGTAGCGCGCGTCGGCGCCGGCCCACTCGGTCGTGACGTTGGTCCAATCGACGTCGAGCTCCTCGGCGAGCAGCATCGGCATGGCCGTCATCACGCCCTGGCCCATCTCGAGCATCGAGAGCATGATGCGCGCCTTGCCGTCGGCCGTGATCTTCACCCACACGTTGGGCTCGAAGACGCCCGCCGCGTTCGCGGCCGGCGCTAGGCCCGGCACGAAGCCGCCGAGCATCAAGCCGCCGCCGGCGGCGACGGTGGTCTTCAGGAAGAGGCGCCGCGTGACTGTCAGATCGTGTCGCGTCATGGCGTCCTCTTTATGCGCGAGCTGCGCGCTGAATCGCGCGGTGGATGCGCTGATAGGTGCCGCAGCGGCAGATGTTGCCGGTCATCGCGGTGTCGATCTGCGCGTCGGTCGGCTTGGGCGTCTTGGCGAGGAGCGCGGCCGCCGACATGATCTGCCCCGACTGGCAGTAGCCGCATTGCGGCACTTGCTCCGCGACCCACGCCTTCTGCAGCGGGTGGCTCGCGTCGGGCGACAGGCCTTCGATGGTCGTGATCTTCTTGTTGGCCGCCGACTGCGCCGTCGTGATGCACGAGCGGACGGCCACGCCGTCCACGTGCACGGTGCACGCGCCGCACTGTCCGAGCCCGCAGCCGAACTTGGTGCCGGTGAGCCCGAGGTTCTCGCGCAGCACCCACAGCAGCGGCATGTCGCCGCTCACGTCCACGTCGTGGCGCTTGCCGTTCACATCCAACGCAATCATCGGCGTTGCTCCTCTGCAGGCGGGGCTGAAGCCCCGCCCTACGTACTCACGAGGGGAAGACCCGCCCTCACCAGGCGAGTCTGATGACCGCCTCTACAAGGCACCCATGCTAGCGCGGTCGCGGGGCCGGCGCCACCGGGACGACGTTGACAGCGGCAGCTGTTTGCCGGATGCTTGCCGCGCCAGTTTTCCAGCCCTTTCCCCGGCACCCGGAGCGTCACATGAGCGCACAGTCCTCCCCGTCGAAGGATGTTCAGATCGTCGGCCTCTACACCGACTTCGCTTCCGGCGGTATCAGCCGCCGCGACTTCATGAGCCGCGCCGCCGCGCTGGGCGTGGCCGGTGCCGCGGCCGCCACGGTCGGGTCGCTCGCGACGGGGAGCGCCGACGCCGCCGGGCTGGCGCAGGC
>DATMDI010000147.1:0-23160 GCA_035557875.1 Vicinamibacterales bacterium | reverse complement strand
AGGGCTTCGAATGGGTACGGGCGCTCGCGTCGGGAAGCGTGGGCGGAGTGCCGATGCCGTTCGTCGTGATGTGCCTCGTAGGGCTGATGGCTTGGGTGCTGCTGCATCGCTCGGTGTACGGGCGGCACCTGTTTGCGGTGGGCCACAACGCGGAGGCGGCGCGCTATTCGGGAGTCAGGACGAGAGCGGTCGTCGCCTGGGCGTACGTCCTCTCCGGCGTGCTCGCCGCCCTGTCTGCGGTCATCATCGCGTTCTACACCAACTCGATCTCGCCGGCGTCGCATGGCAACTTCTACGAGCTCTACGCCATCGCCGCCGCCGTGGTCGGCGGCTGCAGTCTGCGCGGCGGGGAAGGCACCGTGCTCGGCATCGTCATCGGGGCGGCGCTGCTGCAGGTGCTGCGGAACCTGGTGAACCTGCTCGACATCCCCGGCTCGCTCGACTTCGCCGTCATGGGCGCGGTGATTCTCTTCGGGGCCGTTGCCGATCAGCTGTTCGGCCGCCGCATGCGGCGCGGCGGGGCGTAACAGCGCGAGCGCCATCAGACCTCGTCGTAGAGGACAACCGGGTAGTCCTTGAGGGTCGTCATGCAGCGCTCGACCTGCGGCCACACACGCTGATGGCCGGCGGACGCAATCCACTGCTGGCGCAGCTCTTCGCTCTCGAACTCCAGCTCGAAGCGGAAGTTGTGCTGCGTGGGCGCGGTGCCCTGCAGGATCGTGCGGCGCTTGAGCATCTTTACGCGGACGTAGCCCGCGTGCTTCACCGCCTCGGGCACGAACACGTTGTGGAACGTCTCCAGCATCTCGCGCTCGCGTGCCGGCGGCACGTCCATCTCCACGTAGAGCCGGATGTGCTTCGTCTGGGCGCGCGCCGGGGTGGCGAAACGGGCGGCGCCGAGGGCAGCCGCGACTGCCATCAAGGCGGATTTCATGATTCCTCGTCTGTGCACGTGCACCCTCCGGATCTAGTTGCCAGACAGCAGCTGCGTCTTCGCCGCCATGTCGCGGGCCACGCCCATCACGAACAGCTCGAGCGGCTCGGACCCCGTGTTCGCGAACCGGCTGGTTTCGCCGATCCGGACTGGGATGGCGTCGCCCGCACGAACGGCCGCGGTTTCCGGCGCCGTGCCCTCGATGGTGAGGGTGCCGGAACCGCCCAGCACGTAGTACGCCTCGCCGACGGCGTCGTGGGCCTGCCCCGGCGTCGAGGCGCCGGGCGGCACGACCACGTGGTCGATGTAGGCCCATGTGGTCGAGAAGACCGACGGTCCGAGCGCGCGCCGCGACAGGACGGCCGTTGGCGAGGCGGCTGGCGCCGAGGCGCCGCGTCCGCGGGCGCCCGCCGGCCTGAGCAAGGCCCGATCGAGCCGCATCGTCATGAATGTCGGGATGGTATCGAGGGCCGCGGCCGCCCGTGTGTCGTTCAGATCGAAGGCGTCGTACACGCCGGCGATGACCGAGACGTTGAGGTTCATCCACTGCACCGGCGCCGGTCCGGCGTTGTAGATGGCGTGCGAATGGCCGCTGCGGCAGACGACCCCGGCGGGGCCTTTCACCGTGGCCGTCCGCCCGTCGATGGTGAACTGCGCTTCGCCGTCGAGAATGACGAACATCTCCTCGACCACGTTGTGGAAATGGTGACCGATGCCCGCGCCCGGCGGGATCACGCCACGATGCAGGAAGTTGAACTCCGGCGTCACCGCGCCCCGGTTCAGCAGGGCTGCAAACGCCATGCTGCCCGCGCCGGCATGAACAGCGCTCGACTGGCGGAACGCGGCGGGGTCGGTATGCACGATGCGGGGCGGAGCCCCTCCTTGCGCGGCCGGCGACGTGGGCCACATGAACACCGCCGCCGCGGCGGCAGCCGTTGCCAGCGAGAGAGCGCGAGTGCGGTCGGTCATGGCGTGCCTCCAGTCGCCGAACATCCGCGAGAGTGGCGACATGATACCGGTCCGCACGGCATGCGCGTGAACAGTACGAAACTCGGGGCGTGCGCGCCCACCTTTTGTCGGTTTTTTGAATGCTTTGGCGTGTTGTTTGTGAGCGCTTCGGAGGAGCATCAGTGGGCATGTCGAGAGCAGGCGACGGCTTTGCCGCCTCGGAAGTAGCACGTGATGCTTAGCGGGAAGAACCTGATCGCAGGCCAGCCGGTCGATTCCGCTGACGGGCGTTTCACCGCCTCCGGCACGGTCGCGGTCTTCGAGGAAGCCTCCAGCGTGCACATCGAGCGGGCGCTCGAGGCGGCCGAACGCGGATCGCGGGACTACCGGCAGGTATCCGCCGAGCGGCGGGCGGAGTTCCTGGATCGCATCGCAGAGGCGATCGAGCGCGCCGGCGATCTGCTCGAGGTCGCCAACGTCGAGACGGCGCTGCCCCTCGAGCGGCTGGCCGGCGAGAGAGCGCGCACTACTGGACAGCTCCGGCTGTTTGCGAACCTGGTTCGCGAGGGCTCCTGGGTGGACGCCCGCATCGATCGCGCGGTGCCCGATCGCAAGCCGCTGCCCAAACCGGACGTCCGCCGCATGCTGATTCCGATCGGGCCGGTCGCCGTGTTCGGGGCGAGCAACTTTCCGCTCGCGTTCTCCGTTGCCGGCGGCGACACGGCGTCGGCGCTCGCAGCCGGCTGTCCCGTCGTGGTCAAGGCCCACCCGGCGCACCCGGCCACCTCGGAAATCGCGGCGCGGGCCGTGATCGAGGCCGCCGCGGCGGCCGGCATCCCGCCCGGCGTCTTCTCGCTCATTCAGAGCACGCGGAACGAGGTCGCGATCGCGATCGTCCAGCATCCGCGCACGCGGGCCGTGGGCTTCACCGGCAGCCTGCGTGCCGGACGTGCGCTGTTCGACGCCGCCGCTCGGCGTCCTGAGCCGATTCCCGTGTACGCGGAGATGGGCAGCGTGAACCCGGTCTTCCTGCTTCCAGCCGCACTGGCTGAACGGGCCGAGGCGATCGCGGAGGGGCTCGCGGCGTCGGTCACGCTCGGGGTCGGGCAGTTCTGCACCAATCCGGGCGTGGTGGTCGGCCTCGCCACCGACGCGTTCGACCGGTTCGTCCGGCGACTCGAGGCGCTCGTTCGCGACGCGCGACCTGGCACCATGCTCTATCCGGCTTTGCTTCAGTCGTACGAGGCCGGCGTGCGCCGGCTCAGCGGCATAGACGGCACGACGATGGTTCGCGCGTCGGCTGGCGGCCTCTCGCAGGAGCCGTGCGCGCGGCCGTCCCTCTTCGACACGGCCGCGCAGACCTTCCTGCGGCATCGAGAGCTGTCCGAAGAAGTGTTCGGGCCCTCGACCGTCGTCGTCCGCTGCGGCTCGAGCGAGGAGATGGAAGCAGTGGCGCGGCGCCTCGACGGGCAGTTGACGGCGACCATTCACGGGACGCCCGCCGACCTGACGGAGCATGCGTGGCTGGTGTCGATTCTCGAAGACAAGGCCGGGCGGCTGATCGTCAACGGCTTTCCGACCGGTGTCGAAGTGTGCGCGTCGATGCAGCACGGCGGCCCGTACCCCGCGACGACCGATTGGCGGACCACGTCGGTCGGAACGGCGGCCATCCACCGCTTCGCCCGGCCGGTGGCGTATCAGACCTTTCCGCAGTCGTCGCTACCGGCGGAGCTGCAGGACGCCAACCCGCGCGGCATCTGGCGCCTGGTGGACGGCGCGATGACGAACGACGCGCTCGCGCGCTAGGGCGGGCTGCCGGTCGGCGAGCAAAAAATTTCAGGCAAAGTCCGTCCCGCCGCCGGCGGCTGCGCGGCAGGCGGCGTACGATCGGCGCCCGATATGCGCGCGTTCCTCGTCACCTGTCTGTGCCTGGCCGCCGGGCTCGCCGGCTTGATGGCCCAGGCTCGCCCTGGCACGCTGAGCATCTACTACATCGACACCGAAGGCGGGCAGTCGACCCTCTTCGTCGGCCCCACGGGCGAGTCGCTGCTCGTGGACACGGGCAATGCCGGCGACCGCGATTTCGGCCGCATCGTTGAGACGCTCACGGCGGCGGCCGTGACGCGGATCGATCACCTGTGGACGACGCACTATCACGGCGACCACGTCGGGGCGCTGCTCGCGCTGGCCAAGCAGGTTCCCGTGATCCACTTCTACGATCACGGCGCGCCGCACGCCGGCGACCGCATCGTCTCCGCGGCGTTCCTCTCGGCCTACGACGAAGTGAGCCTCGGCAAGCGCACCATCGTCAAGCCGGGCGACAAGCTGCGCATGGCCGGCCTCGACATCACGGCGGTCGCGTCCGCGAACCGGTTCCTGCGATCAAATCTGTCCGGCGGCGGCCCGAACGCGTCGTGCGCCGGCGTGGCGCCGAAAGACGAGAGTGCCTATTTCGATCCCGACAACGGCGAGTCGGCCGGCTTCGTCCTGGCGTACGGGCGGTTCCGCACGGTCGATCTCGGCGACCTGACCTGGAACGGCGAGCTCGACCTGATGTGCCCGGCGAACCGCATTGGGGCGGTGGACCTGTATCTCACGTCGCATCACGGGCTGGAGAAGTCCGGATCGCCGGCCCTGGTGCACGCGCTGCGTCCGCGTGTGGCGGTGATGAACAACGGCACGCGCAAGGGCGGGACGCCCGACGCGTTCCGCGTGCTGCACGAGTCGCCCGGGCTCGAGGACCTGTGGCAGCTGCACTGGTCCTACAACGTGGGGCTCGACAACGCTCCAGCGGTGTTCGTTGCGAACGTGGACGACGCTGCCACCGTCGCGAGCGTTTTGACGGCGCCGCCGCCGTCGGGCCGCGGCGGCGCGCCGCCGGCTGCCCACTCGCCCGCGTACCTCATCAAGGTCGCCGCACAGCAGGACGGCACGTTCACGGTGACCAACACGCGCAACGGGTTCAGCAAGACCTACCGGCCGCGATGACGTGGCCGCAGATCTACGATCCGCTGGGCAACCGGCTGCTGTCGACGGCGGTTGCGGCGCTCCCAGTCATCACGCTGTTCTTCGTGCTCGTCGGGCTGAAGAAGCGCGTGTGGGTGGCGGCGCTGTCCGGTTTGCTGGTGGCCGTGGCGCTTGCCCTCGTGGTGTTCCGGATGCCGGCGGTGCTCGTGGCGACCGCCGCGGCGCACGGTGTCGTCTTTGGCGTGATGCGCATCGCCTGGATCGTCGTGGGCTCGATCTTTCTCTACAACGTCGCGTCCACCACCGGCCAGTTCCAGGTAATGAAGGACTCGATCGCCGGGCTCTCCTCCGACAAGCGGCTGCAGCTCGTGCTGATCGCGTTCTGTTTCGGGGCGTTCCTCGAAGGCACGGGGGGAGGCGGCGCCCCGGTGGCGATTGCCGGATCGTTTCTGATCGGGCTCGGCTTCCACCCGTTTCAGGCCGCCACGCTGTGCCTCGTGGCCAACACCGCGCCGGTGGCGTGGGGCGGCGTCGGCAATCCCATCCGGGTGCTCGCCGGCGTCACCGGCTTGCCCGAGCTCGCATTCAGCGCGATGGCCGGCCGCATCCTGCCGCCGCTCTCGTTCGTCCTGCCGTTCTGGCTCGTTCGCAGCATGGTGGGATGGCGCGAGACGTGGCAGGTGTGGCCCGCGCTGCTCGTCAGCGGGCTGTCGTTCGCGGCCATGCAGTTCTACTGGTCGAACTACCAGGACATCGGGCTCGTGGACATCGTGTCCGCCGTCTTCTCGCTGCTCGTGACGGTGGCGCTGCTGAAGGTGTGGCAGCCCGCCACGTCAATCCCGGTGGACGGCGAGCCCGCCGCAGTCGCCAGGCGCCATTCCACGGCAGACGTCCTGAAAGGCTGGTCGCCCTTCATCGTCGCGTCCGTGCTGATCTTCGTCACCGGGCTGCCGGCGGCCGCCAGATACCTGAACTTCGACGCCCTGCGGATGCCGATGCCGTTCCTGCACAACGCCGTGTTGAAGATGCCGCCGGTCGCGCCGCAGCCGACGCCGGAGGACGCCACGGTCAACTTGAACTTCATCGCCCTTCCCGGCTCGGTCGTCTTCGTGGCCGGCGTGATCGCGGCGCTGCTCGCCCGGCTGCCGCTGGTCACGACGGTGCGGCTATTCAAGGAAACGGTGGTGCAGATGACCCCGTCACTCCTGGCAATCAGCTTCATGGTCGGCCTGGCGTACGTGACGCGCTACTCAGGCATGGATACCATCGTGGGCCTGAGCTTGACCGGCACCGGCTGGCTGTTTCCGTTCTTCGGTACTCTGCTCGGGTGGTTGGGCGTGGCCTTGACCGGGACCGATGCCGGGTCGAACGCGCTCTTCGGCAACCTGCAGAAGGTCACCGCGGAGCAGCTCGGTCTGAGCCCAATCCTGATGGGCGCGGCCAATACCACCGGCGGCGTGATGGGCAAGATGATCGACGCCCAATCGATCGTCGTGGCGAGCTCCGCGACGCACCAGCAGGGGAGCGAGGCGGCCATCTTCAAGGCAGTCTTCTGGCATAGCATCGCGCTGGCGTCGCTCGTCGGTTTGATCGTGATGGCGTACGCCTACCTGGCACCGTGGGCGATTCCGTAGGCCACCTTTCACCAGAGGCACAACCATGCACCGGATACCGACTGTAATTGGCTCGCTCGGCGCGCTGCTTCTGGCCGCGACGTCGTACGCGCAGGCTCCCGCCAGCGAGGTGGAGGCACACATCGCGGCCGCCCGCGCGGCCGCCGGGCAGGAGTATCGCGCCACGTTCGTGAACCTGTGCATGCCGGCGGCGCCTCGGGGTGCCGGCCCGGGGCCCGCAGCCGGACCGCGCGCCGGCGGTCCGCCGGCTACGCCGGAGCGATCGAACTGGTACGCGTCGCCCTACCAGGTGTTCGACAACCTGTATTGGCTCGGCACGCGCCAGCACTCCTCGTGGGCGCTGCGGACGAGCGCGGGGCTGATCCTCATCGACACCAACTTCGCCTGGGCGACGCAGCCCGAGATCATCGACGGGCTCACCGCGTTGAAGCTCGATCCGCGCGACATCAAGTACGTCATCATCAGCCACGCCCACGGCGATCACGATCAGGGCGCCGCGGAACTGCAGCGCCGCTACGGGGCCAAAGTGGTGATGGGCGCCTCGGACTGGCAGGCCACGCTGCAGCGCCCCGCGACGGCCGCCGGCGGTGTGCCGACGCGCGGCACCGGAGACGTGACGGTCGGCCCCGAGGGCACGAAGATCACGCTGGGCGACACGACCGTCACGGTCGTGGCGACACCGGGGCACACGCCGGGCACGTTGTCGTATGTCTTCCCGGTGAAGGACCAGGGGAAGACCGTGATGGTGGCGTATTCGGGTGGCACGCTGACAGGCGCCTTCGGTACGGACGGCGCGCGTTGGGACGAATACATCGCATCGCAAAAGAAGATCGCCGGGGTGGCGGCCGAAGTCGGCGCCGCTGTGCTCCTCTCCAATCACAGCGAATACGACGGCGCCTACACGAAGGCGCGGTTGGTGCCGCTCAAGCGCGAGCCCGGCGAGGAGCATCCGTTCCTCGCGGGGACCGACGGCGTGCAGCGCTATTTCACCGTAATGGCGGAATGTGCGCTGGCATCAAAGCTGCGCGTGGGTGCGAAGTGACGCGTTCCAGGCGTCCATGACACGCAGGTTGCCGAGCGTGTCGGCCCAGCTCATGGCCGGCCACTCGGCCTCGATTGCTGGAAGCCTATGCGCGACGTACTCCGCTTCGAGGACCGATGAGACCGCTGCCCGTGAGCGCCACCGGTTCGGCGAACGGCACGCGCTCCGCCAGCCCGCGATCAGGCGCGCGAAGGAGACCGGGTAGCCGCCGACGTCGAGGATGCTGCCTCCGCCGAGGGCCGGGCTGAACAGGCGGTGCCCGGCGACGCGTGCCGTGCGAAAGCCGAAGTCGGCGCGCACGTCGCGCCAGCGCAGCGCGCGTGTCATGGCTCGGCCGTGAAGGCGTGAATCATCCGGTGCCGGTAGGTCTGGCCGGGCCGCAGGACCACCTGATCCCGCCACGTCGGCACGTTGATGGCGTTGGGGAACTTCTGCGTTTCGAGGCACAGCGCGGCGTGCTGCACGTAGGTGGCGCCTTTGCCCGTCAGCGAGCCGTCGAGGAAGTTGCCGGTGTAGAACTGCACGCCGGGCTGATCGGCCGTGAGGGTCATGACCCTGCCCGATTTCGGATCCTTGAGCCGCGCCACCGGCCGTAGCTGTCCGGGGTCGCCGTTCACCACGAAGTTGTGGTCGTAGCCGGCCGGCGTGAGCCCGGTCCGTTTCAGATCCCGTCCGACCGGCTTCGCACTGGTGAAGTCGAACGGCGTGCCTGTGACAGCTCTCGTCTCGCCGCTCGGAACCAGCGGCACGCCCGGCGTGTAGTGGTCCGCATACAGCGTCAGCTCGTGATCGAGGATGGTGCCCGAATCGTGGCCACCCAGGTTCCAGTAGCCGTGGTGCGCCAGGTTGACGAGCGTGGGCTTGTCGGTAGTCGCCTCCATGTCCACCCGTAGCTCGTTGTCGCGGGTGAGCGTGTAGACGGTCTTGGCGGTCACCGTGCCCGGATAGCCTTCCTCACCATCTGCGGAGACATAGGTCAGCTCGAGCGCCGGCCCGGCTTCGGCGTCGAAGGGCCTGGCGGTCCACACGACCTTGTCCCAGCCTCTGCTGCCGCCGTGGAGATGGTGCGGCTTGTCGTTGGCCGCCAGCGTGTAGCGCGTGCCGTCGAGCGCAAACGCGGCGTTGCCGATGCGGTTGGCCACGCGCCCGACGATCGCGCCGAAATAGGACGCGTTCGTCAGATACCCATCGAGCGTGTCGAAACCCGATACGACATCGGCGAGCCGGCCGGTCCGGTCGGGCACGTGCAGCTCGGTCACGATGGCGCCATAGTTCGTGATCTTCGCCACCAGCCCGTTCTTGTTGGTGAGGGTGTAGACCTGCACCGGCGTGTCGCCTAGCTTACCGAACGGCGCCGCCGTGGTTGCCGCGGCGGCCGGCGGCTGCGCGGACGCAGGCTCGGCTGGTGTCCCCGATGGCGTGGAGCACGCCACGATGCCCATCACCGCGAGGACCACCAGGCACGCACGAGGCTCGACCACGGCCATTCACCCTCCAATCGTCCGGCCATCGTAGCCGGGCGGGAAACGTGCGCCGATCCAAATTTGCCGCAAGCGCCCGGTGCGGCGATTGCCGCGGTGATAACGTAGGGCGCCGATGACACCCAGGACCGCACCGCCGCTCGAGCAGGTGCTCGGGTCGGCGGCCACTATCGGCCGGTCGCGCATCGAAGGCGAAGGTCCCGCCGGACGCCTGCCCTTGACGCCGGAGATGCTGCGCAACGAGCCAAGCGGCAACGTCTTCGGCCTCACGCAGAACGCCGGGATGGGCTGGCGCCCGGATGCGCTGGGCGGACGGCAGTACGTCATCGTCAGCACCATGGGCGGGATGCGCTCGGAGCAGGGTGAGCCGATCGCCCTCGGCTATCACACGGGACACTGGGAGATCGGCCTGTTGGTACGCGCCGCCGCCGAGGCGTTGCGCGCCGCTGGCGCGATCCCGTTCGCCGTCTACTGCAGCGACCCGTGCGATGGCCGGACGCAGGGCACGACCGGCATGTTCGACAGCCTGGCGTATCGGAACGACGCGGCCGTCGTCATGCGGCGGCTGATCCGGTCGCTGCCCACCGCCTCCGGCGTGCTTGGCATCGCCACGTGCGACAAGGGGCTCCCGGCCACGATGCTGGCGCTCGCCGGAACGAAGCGGCTGCCCGGTGTGGTCGTCCCCGGCGGCGTGACGCTCCCCGCGCGCGACGCGGAAGATGCCGGGCAGGTGCAGAGCCTCGGGGCCCGGTTCTCGCACGACCTGATCAGCCTGGATTACGCCGCCACCATGGGATGCCGGGCGTGCGGATCGTCGGGCGGCGGCTGCCAGTTCCTCGGCACGGCGGCCACGTCGCAGGTGGTGGCGGAAGGCCTGGGGCTGGCGGTGCCGCACAGCGCGCTGGCGCCGTCGGGCGAGCCCGTGTGGCTGGAGCTCGCCAGTCGATCGGCCGCCGCCCTGCGGCGGCTCGACGCGCTGGCGCTGCCGGTGAGCCGACTGCTCACAGACGCCGCCGTAGAGAATGCGATGCTGGTGCACGCCGCGTTCGGCGGCTCAACGAATCTGCTGCTGCACATCCCGGCGATTGCCGCGGCCGCCGGCTTGACGCCGCCGGCGATCGACGACTGGAACCGGATCAACCGTTCGACGCCGCGCCTCGTGGACGCACTGCCGAACGGCCCGCGCGGCTTCGCCACCGCGCAGGTGTTCATGGCCGGCGGCGTGCCGGAGGTGATGCTGCACCTCCGCCAGATGGGGCTCCTCAACGGCCGCGCGCTCACGGCCACCGGCGACACGGTCGACGCCACGCTCGACTGGTGGGCATCGAGCGAGCGGCGGCAGGCGGCGCGCGCACGTCTTGCTTCGGCGTCGGCGATCGATCCGGATCAGGTCATCATGGCGCCCGACGCGGCGCGGCGCGCGGGGCTCACCAGCACGGTCGTGTTCGCGCTCGGCAACCTCGCCCCGGAGGGATCGGTGATCAAAGCCACCGCCATCGATCCGTCCGTGATCGACGACGACGGCGTCTACCGGCGCCGCGGCCCCGCCCGTGTGTTCACTGACGAGCACGACGCCATCCAAGCCGTCAAGGGCGCGTCCAGCGCACCAATCCACGAAGGCGACGTGATCGTGTTGATCGGCATGGGCCCGTCGGGCACCGGGATGCAGGAGACGGCGCAGATCACCACGGCGCTGCGTTACCTGCCGTGGGGCAGGCAGGTGGCACTGGTCACGGACGGGCGGTTCTCCGGGTTCTCGAGCGGCGCCTGCATCGGCCACGTCGGCCCCGAAGCGCTGGACGACGGGCCGATCGGGCGGGTTCGAGACGGGGATCTCATCGAGATCGAGATCGATCGGAACACGCTGAGCGGCCGCGTCAACCTGGTGGGCTCCGAAGGTGTGCCGCTGGATGCCGATGCGTGTCAGGCGCTACTTCGCAGCCGGCCGCGACATCCGGGGCTTGGCCCCCACGAGCGGCTGCCGGACGACACCCGCCTGTGGGCCGCGTTGCAGCGCGCGAGCGGCGGCACCTGGGCCGGCTGTGTGTACGACGTCGATCGCATCGTCGACGCGCTGGACGCGGCCGCGGCCTCTCGCCGGGCGCGCGAACAGTCGAAGACGTCATGAGGCACCGCGTCTCGCGCCGCGAGTTCGTCAAGATGAGCGCGGCTGGTGCCGCGGCGGCGACCTGGGTAGTACGTCCTGCCGCGATCGGTGCCGTGACGGTCACCGCGCAGGAGATCGTCGACCGCGTGCGGAAGGCGGTCGGCGGTGAGTGGAAGACCGACACGGTGGACACGTTCAAAGCCGGCGAGCCCACGAGCCCGGTTACCGGCGTCGTCACGACCTCGCTCGCGACGATCGACGTGATGCGCCGGGCGGTCAAGGCCGGTGCGAATCTGATCGTCACCGCGGGGCCGACGTTCTACTCGCGCGTCGACAGCCCGACGCCGCCGGCGGGGCGCGGCCGCGACGCCGCAGCGCCTCCGACGCCCGATCAAGTGTTCACCGCGAAGAACGAATTCATCCGCGCCAACCGCCTGGTCGTCTGGCGCTTCAGCGACCATTGGCGGCTGCGTTCCCCCGATCCGTTCGCGGAGGGGCTCGCGAACGCGCTGGGGTGGGCGCGCTACCGCACGAACGGCGACCCGGCACGCCTGACGGTGCCCGCGATCGCGCTCGAGGCGCTCGCCGCCCGCGTGAAATCAAGACTCGAGGCGCGTGGCGGCGTGCGTGTCGTCGGCCGCGAGCAGACGCGCGTGCGGACAATCGGCCTGCTGCCCGGCACGAGAGCCGTTCAGGAGATCGTGGCGCTTCTGCCGCAGGTGGACGCCGTCATCGCCGGCGAGATCCGCGAGTGGGAGTCGTCCGAGTACTCGCGCGACGTCGTGAACGCCGGGCTGGGCAAGGGGTTGATTCTCATCGGCCGCTCGCTGTCCGAGGAGGCCGGCATGAAGATGTGCGCCGACTGGCTGCGCCCGATCGTGCCCGAAGCTCCGGTGCGCTGGCTGCCCGCGGGCGATCCCTACTGGAGGCCGCCCGTATGACCGCCGGCGAGGTCGTCGATCGCATCAAGAAGAACCTGGGCGCGCCGTGGCGCGAGAACACCTACCGCGACACCTTCAAGTCGGGCAGCCCTGAGACGCCCGTGACCGGCATCGCCACCACGGTGTTCGCGAGCTTCGACGTCATCCAGCGGGCGGTGGCGGCGGGGCTCAACATGATCATTCCGCACGAGGTCACCTTCTGGAACGATCGGGACGACAAGAGCCTCGTCGACGCCGATCCGCTCGTGTACCAACAGAAGCTCGCGTACCTCGTCGCGCACAACGTCGTCGTCTTCCGGACGCACGACTCGATGCACGATCAGCGTCCCGATTTCACCTTCGTCGGCAGCGCACGTGAAATCGGCCTGGACGCGAAGTACGAGACCTCACCGGGATCCCACCGGTTCATCCTGCCGGAGACGACGCTCGGCGCCCTGGCGGCGTCGGTGCAGCGACGGACGGGCGCCAGGGCGCTGCGAGTCGTCGGCGACCCGAATGCCAGAGTAAGCCGCGTTCAGCTCGGCGTCGGCTATGCAACCGGCGCCGCGAACACCGCCGACGTGGACGTCGTGATCAGCGGCGAGCAGCAGGAAGTCGATGGCGTGCTCGACAGCCCCGAGTACGTCCTCGACGCCGCCGCGCTCGGCATTCCCAAGGGGTGGATCATGCTCGGCCACGCCGTATCCGAGGAGTCCGGCATGCTGGAGATGGCGCAGTGGATCACGGGATTGGTCCCCGAAGTACCGGTGCAGCTCGTGAAGGCAGGAGAGCCGTTCTGGGCGCCGAAGTAAAGGCGCCGGTGCGCGCTGTGCGCGTGCTGCCCGCGCCGCCGCGCAATACCGTACCGCCGGGTCGAGCGGGTCGGCCGTCTTCAAGCCGCCGATGGTGCTCGGCGCGGCGAAGTTCGCTGACAAGTACACCTTCATGCCGGAACGTGTCGGCGATGGCGGCGGCCTTGGCGATGTAACCAGCGGTAAGCGACTGCGCGTTCGCGTTCACGTTGTTGAGAACGGTGCCGTTCAGGCCGAGCGACGCGTTCGCGCGCGCGTAGTCGTGCAGCCTCGGATCGATCGCCGCCGGCAGCTCGCCCCACTTCCACAACGAGCGACCCGCGTAGCCGCGCTCGATTGATCCCGGCGCGCAGCGCGGCGTGTTCGATCGGTGCGTAGCGAAGCCAGAGGTCGTAGCCGTCCTCGGCAGGGATGGCGGCGGGCGCGGCGGCAAGCGCGAGAACGACGGCCAGGATCGAGCGACAGTTGTGCGCGCGGACGGCGGTCGCCGGCATGGGGCCATAAGATACGCTCCTTTGTCGCAAACTTGACGCCCGTGACCCGCCGCGACTTGTAAGATGGCCGGCTGATGCGCCTCTATCGACTGGAAAGCCGCGTCCTTCTCGAACGCGACGGGATGTGGCTGACGCTCGACGAAGAGTGGGATGCCCTGCTGAACCGTGACGACCTGGCCGGCTACCTCCGGCGGGTAACCGGACAGGCCGCCACCGCTGATGGTGGCCCGCGCGTCTTCGCCCCGATCGGCAGCCAGGAGGTGTGGGCCGCCGGCGTTACCTACTTCCGGAGCCGTACCGCGCGCATCGAGGAATCGAAACCGTCGGGCGGCGGCAGCTTCTACGACGCCGTGTATTCGGCAGAGCGTCCCGAGCTGTTCTTCAAGGCGGCCGCCTGGCGCGTGCGCGGCCCGGGCGACCCGGTCTGCATCCGGCGCGATGCGCGGTGGAGCGTGCCGGAGCCGGAGCTCGCGCTGGTCATCAACCGACGCGGCACGATCGCGGGCTACACGATTGGCAACGACATGAGCTCGCGCGACATCGAGGGGGAGAACCCGCTCTATCTGCCGCAGGCAAAGGTGTACGACGGGTCGTGCGCGCTCGGCCCGGCGATGCTGATCCGCGAGCAGCCGCTGCCGTCCGACACGACGATCGCCCTGACGATCATGAGGAACGGCGCCACCATCTTCCAGGGCAGCACCTCGCTGGCACAGATGCGGCGCACGCCGGAGGAGCTGGTGCAGTACCTGTATCGCGAGACCAGCTTCCCGCACGGCGCCGTGCTGCTGACCGGCACTGGCGTCGTGCCGCCCGACGACTTCACACTGCAGTCGGGCGACGCCATTGCGATCACCATCCCGCCGATCGGCACGCTGGACAACGTGGTGGGTGAGCGATGAGGCGACTGTGGGGGCTCCGCTGGTGGATGATGGGCCTGCTGATGGCAGGGTCGGTCATCAACTACCTGACCCGCAGCACGCTCGGCGTCGCGGCGCCTACGGTGTTGAAGGACCTCGACATCACCACGCAGCAGTACTCGTGGGTCCTCAGCGGGTTCCAGTTCGCCATCATGCTGCAGCCGATCTGCGGCTACGTGATGGACACGGTGGGGCTGAAGGTGGGCTTCGCCATCTTCGCCGCGTCGTGGTCGTTCATCAGCATGGCGCACGGCCTGGCCGGCAGCTGGCAGGCGCTCCTGGGCCTGCGTGCCCTCCTCGGCTTCGCGGAAGGCTCCGCCAATCCCGCCGGGATAAAGGCGACGTCGGAGTGGTTCCCAGCCTCGGAGCGGGGGTTCGCCGGCGGCTTCTTCAACATGGGCGCGTCGCTCGGCTCCATGCTCGCGGCACCGCTCGTGGCGTGGGCGATACTGACCCACAGCTGGCAGTTCGCCTTCGTGCTCACCGGTGCGCTGGGGCTTGCCTGGGTACTGTTGTGGCTGCTGCTCTACCAGTCGCCGGCCAGACACACCCGGCTCTCGGCGCGCGAGCGCGACCACATCCTGTCCGGACAGGAGCAGCACCTGGCCGGTGTAGGGCGCCCCTCGATCCCGACGATCCTCCGGCAGCGAAATTTCTGGGGCATCGCCCTGCCGCGGTTCCTCGCCGACCCCACCTGGGGCACGCTGACGTTCTGGCTGCCGCTCTACCTGACGACGGTGCGCGGATTCGACCTGAAGCAGATCGCGCTCTTTGCCTGGCTGCCGTTCCTGGCGGCGGATCTCGGCTGCCTCTTCGGTGGCACGATTAGCATCACGTTGCAGAAGTACGCCGGCCTGGGGCTGATCAACGCGCGGCGCGCCGCCTTCACCGTCGGCGCCACGATGATGCTTGGCGTGGCGTTCGTCGGCACGGTGCAGAATCCGTACGTCGCCGTCGCGCTCTTGAGCCTGGCGGGCTTCGCGCATCAGACGCTGTCGGTCACGGTGATCACGATGGCGTCGGACCTCTTCAAGCGCAGCGAAGTGGCGACGGTGGCCGGCATGGCCGGCACCTGCGGCAACGCCGGCGTGCTGCTGTTCTCGCTGGCCATGGGCGCGCTCGTGGCCCGCATCGGCTATACGCCGTTCTTCATCGGGCTCGCCGCGCTGGACGTGCTCGGTGCCGTCATCCTGTGGACGGTCGTGCGGGAGCACCGGCCTGAGAGAGCGGCCGCCGCCGCGGCGTAGCCACGCGAGCTGTCCGGTCGCGATGGGCACACACGTCATCCGCAATCCGATTCTGCCGGGATTCAACCCGGATCCATCAATCGTGCGCGTCGGCGACGACTACTACATCGCGACGTCGACGTTCGAATGGTTCCCGGGCGTGCAGATCCACCACTCGCGAGACCTTGTCCATTGGCAGCTGGTGGCGCGGCCGCTCTCCCGTGCCACTCAGCTGGACATGCGGGGCGATCCCGATTCGTGCGGCGTGTGGGCGCCCTGCCTCACCTACGCCGGCGGCCGCTTCTACCTGATTTACACCGACGTGAAGCGATATGGCCGAACGACCACCGCCGGTGCGTCGGGTGCCTCGCTGCGCGACTTCCACAACTATCTCGTGACCAGCGACCGGATCGACGGCGAGTGGTCCGATCCCGTGCATCTGAACAGCAGCGGATTCGACCCGTCGCTGTTCCACGACGACGACGGCCGCAAGTACCTGCTCAACATGCTGTGGGACCACCGGCCGGGGCAGAACCGCTTCGCCGGCATCGTCCTGCAGGAGTACTCGGTCGAACAGCAGCGGTTGGTGGGGGAGCGCCACACGATCTTCAGCGGCACCGCGATCGGCTTCACCGAGGGGCCGCACCTGTACAAGCGCGACGGCTGGTATCACCTGCTCACCGCGGAGGGCGGCACGGGCTGGGGACACGCCGTGACGATGGCGCGGTCGCGCAGTCTGTTCGGTCCCTACGGACTGCACCCGGACGTGCACGTGCTGACCGCGCGCGGTCGCCCCGACGCGGCGCTGCAGCGCACGGGCCATGCGGACCTCGTCGAGACCCAGGCCGGGGAGACCTACATGGTGTATCTGTGCGGACGTCCGCTCGGCAATCGGGGACGCTGCACGCTTGGCCGCGAAACCGCGATTCAGCCGATGACGTGGGGCGCCGACGGATGGCTGCGTACGGCCGATGGTCTTGGGCTTCCGGCGATCGAGGCGCCAGCGGCAGCAGGTCTGCAGTCGCAGCGGCACACCGTGTCACCGGCTCGTGAGGACTTCGACGCCGAGACGCTGCCGATCGCCTTTCAGTGGCTGCGCACGCCGTACCCGGACGACCTGTTCAGCCTCCGTGCCCGGCCGGGGCACTTGCGTCTGTACGGCCGCGAGACGATCGGGAGCCTCTTCCGTCAGGCGCTCGTGGCGCGGCGACAGCAGGCCCACTGTTACAGCGCGGCCACCCGCCTGGAGTTCGAGCCGGACCACTTCCAGCACATGGCCGGCCTGGTGTGCTACTACAACAGCGCCAAGTTTCACTACTTGTACGTGTCGCGCGACGACGCCGGTACGCATCTGCGCGTGATGTCGGCGCTGCCCGATCAGGTGAGCGCTGACGCGTTCACCGCGCCGATCCCGATTCCCGGCGGTGTCCCGACCGAACTGCGGGTCGAGGTGGACTACGAGCGCCTGCGCTTCGCGTATCGCCTCGGCACCGGCGAGTGGCAGTGGCTGCCGCAGCTGTTCGACGCCAGCATCCTGTCGGACGAGGCGTCTGCACCGGGGCTCCCGAATTTCACCGGCGCTTTCGTCGGCATGGCGTGTCAGGATCTTGCCGGCACGGCGCGGCCGGCGGATTTCGACTGGTTCGAGTATAGAGAGCGCGATTACGTGGCGGATCCGAGGACGTGGGGGCCGGCTTCAGCCCGCCCTACAGCGGCCGCCTGAAGGCGGCCCCCACGAACATCAGAACGCGAACTTCAGGCCGATCTGCAGCTCGCGCATCGGAATGCGGGTGGTGTTGATCTGCCCGTAGAGCGGGCTCGACATCGCCATCGTCGGGTCGCCCCAGACGGGGGTGTTGAACAGGTTGAACGCCTCCAGCCGGAATTGCAGCGACTTGGTGCCGCCAAAGAAGACGTTGCGGATGAGCGACGCGTCCGTGGTGAAGATGCCCGGGCCGATGACGATGTTGCGGCCCGCATTGCCGTAGGTGAACGTGTCCGGCCGCGCGAACGCCGCGGTGTTGAACCACTGTTGGACGGTCTGCGGCCCGTCGTTGGGATCCTGTCCCGCCACGAGGTTCGGCCGGTAGGTCTGCGAGCCGGTGTTGGGAACGTCCTGGCCGATCGCGGGATCGCGCGGGAAGCCGCTCGACTTGTTGATGATGGCGCTGATCTGCCAGTCGCCGAAAATCGCCCCGCCCACTCCGTCGTTCAGGAACGGCTTGCCGCGCCCGAAGGGCAGCTCGTAGAGCACCGAGGTGACGAAGCGGTGTCGCACGTCGAAGATCGACAGCCCCCATTCGCACTCGAAGCAGTTGCTGTTCTGCGGAAACAGCGCGTCGCCGTTCAGCACGCGGATGCCGCTGCCGTTGTCCTCGGACTTCGACAGCGTGTAGCCGACGAGGAGCGAGAGCCCCCGATCGAGCCGCCGCGTCAGCTTCAATGCGAGCGAGTTGTACTTCGCCTCAGCGACGTTGCCGATCTCCTGGATCTTCGTGAACTCCGGATACGGCCGGCGGTCCTGCAGGCTGCCAGGGCCCGGCGTGACCTCGTTGGCGTCGAACATGCGCTCCAACCGCTTGCTCTGCGACCCGAGGTAGCCGATCTCGAGCGCCGTGACCCTGCCCAGCTCGCGCTGCACGTTGAAGACGTACTGCACCATGTACGGTGTCGTGCGGGCGTACATGTTGCCGAGCACATAGTGGTTCACCACGCATACGAGCGGCGGCTGCACGTTGCAGGCGTTGCTGCTCGATCCGGCGAACGGGGCGTTCCAATTCAGATTGACGAGCAGCGGGTCGGCCGTGTCCTGGCGGCGGCCCGCTGCGTTGCGGGCCATGTCGAAGCGCGGGTTGCCGGTGTCCTGCATGTAGAAGACACCGACGCCGGAACGCACCGACCAGTTCGGGCTCGGAGTCCAAGCCCAGCCGACGCGCGGCGCGAAGTTCTTCTTGTCGTCGTCGATCAGCCGGTCACCCAGTTCACCGTCTCGCGAGGTCTGGATGTTGGGCGCGAACCGGATCGGCGAGTCCTGGTAGAAATCCCCGCTGCCGATGCGCACAAGCACAGGATGGCGCGACAGGTCCGCGACGGGACGACCGGTGTCCTGGTACGGCAGATACGCGTTGATCAGGGTGCCGCCCTTGTCGAGCCACGGCGGAACGTACTCGTAGCGGACGCCGAGATCGAGCGTCATATCGTCGCGCATCCGCCACGTATCGGTGAAGTAGTAGGCCTGGCTGCCGGCGCGGAAATTCGTGGTTGCCAGCGCCACCGCCGACTCGGACGTGCGCATGTTCCCGAGCAGGAAGTCCGCGAAGGCCGGCGCGCCCGAGGTGGCCGTTCCGTTCAGCGACCCGGTGGCGCGGCCGTCGTAGGTGAACGAGCCGCGAGAGAACTGGTTCCCCACCTGGTTGTACTGATCCCACCGGATGGCGCCGCCGGCCTTGAACGCATGCCGGCCGCTGAACCACGAGATGTTGTCGGTGAACTCGTACGCCTTGTTCCGATTCGTGTAGGGCCCTTCGGTGTTGTCGCCGAAGGCGCTGTAACCGGAAATCCCGACCGACGGGATCCCCCAGGATTCGGGGGGGCCTGGCGTGATGCCGGGGATTCCGAGTTCCGTCACCACATCGCGCACGAACGCCAGCTCACGCCCGAAGGTGTTGAAGAACGAGTTGAAGCCGAAGCGTGCCTCGTTCAGCACCGTCGGCGAGAGGGTGTACGTGTTGCCGATCATCATCTGGTGCACCGAGTTCAGCAGCTTCGACCCGTTCTGGGCCAACGCCGGCTGCACCTCGTCGTCGTGGCTCCAGCTGTAACGCCCCATCCAGAGCGACTTGGTGCTCTGGATGAAGTCCATGCGCTGCGTGTACTGCTTCTTGTCGATGACCCGGTCCTGTGACGAGATGTAGTTGTTGGTCGTCCCCGCGGCGTTCGGCTCCGGGTAGAACTCGAGCAGTTGCTGCGAGATCGTCGAGATGCGATTGGTGGGGATGCGGTTGCCGGCAAACGGCAGGCAGTTCCGGACGCTGCCGGTCACCGTGCAGGTGGCCGGGTCGTAGAGCGGCGACGTGTACGCCGAGAAGTCGCCCGCGCGCATCGCCGCCGTCGGCACCGTGAACGGGACGAGGTTCGTCTTGTTGTCCTTGTAGCCTTCCCAGTTCGACATGAAGAACAGCCGGTTCTTCGCCACCGGTCCGCCGGCCGTATAGCCGAACTGATGCCAGCTGAAGTCCGGTTTCGGCGCGGCGGCCTGCGCGGCCGTGAACGCGTAGGGGCGCGCGTCGAACTTGTCGTTGCGGTGGAATTCGAACACCGTGCCGTGGAAGGCATTCGAGCCCGACTTCGTCACGACGTTCACCTGCCCCGCGGCGCGGCCGAACTCGGCGGAATAGATGCCCGTCTGCACCTTGAACTCTTCGAGCGCGTCGACCGACGGCAGGAAGATGTAGGTATTGAAGTTGACGTCGGTGTTGTCGACACCGTCCAGCGTGTAGTAGTTGAACTCGCGTCGCTGGCCCGAGATGGAGATCTGCTGGTTGGCGCGCGAGCCGCCCTGGCGATCGCCCGCCTGACCGGCGCCGGCAAACCCCGCGCTCACGTTCGGGCTGAGCGCGATCAGACTCAGGTAGTTGCGGCCATTGAGCGGCAGCTCCACGATGCGCCGGTTTTCGATCACGGTACCGACGGTGGCGTTTTCCGTGCTCAGAAGCGGCGCCACTCCGGTGACCTGCGTGGTCTCGGTGAAATTGCCGATCTCGAGCGTGAAGCTCACGCGGAGGCTCTGCTCCACGTGCAGCTCGACCCGATTCTGCGACGGCTTGAACCCCTCCAGTTCGGCCTTCACCACGTACACGCCGGGAGGCATGGCCGGGAACGTGAAGGCGCCGGCCTCGTTGCTGGCCTGCGTGCGAACGGCGTTGGTCGCGACGTTGGTGACCGTGACGGTGGAACCGGGGATCGTGGCGCCCGACGAGTCTTTGACGTCGCCGGTGATGGTGCCAAGGGTCTGGGCGCCGAGCGGCGCCCAGAGGAGAACCGAGACGACAACCGTGAGGGCCCGTTTCAACATGTGCTGCTCCATCAGGGCAATAGCGACAGCCACGCGGGGAGGTACGGGTCCGGCGCACACCGGCCGTGGCCTCTCACGACAAGTGAAGCGGCCGTATTTAGGACCGCTTCCTCGCAAGGGTCAAGGTGAAATGGCGCTGGGTTGATGGGTTTGGCGGAAATTTGAACGGCTTGTGGTTCGGCGCGGAAACCCGGCGCGGGGCTGGTCGCCATCCGCCCACCGTCTCGGCGGCCGAGTAGAATTCCCCAGCGCTCATCTGTCACTGTGAGCGGGAGGGTATCGTCGTGCTGCGCATCGTCACAGTCGTGATGCTCATTGGCCTCGTGGGTGGTGCCGACGCCTTGGCCCAGCCTCCGGTGTCCGATCGGGCACCCAACCGTAAATCAGCGCCACTCAAGCCGGGGCAGTCGCTCAAGGAATGCCGGAACTGCCCGGAGTTGATGGTCCTGCCCTCGGGGACGTTCATGATGGGCTCGCCCGCGGACGAGCCCGAGCGCCGCGAGAGTGAGGTGTATCGGAGTGTGACGATCGCGCGCGCGTTTGCCATGGGCAAGACCGAAGTCACGTGGGATCAGTGGGAGGCCTGCGTGCGCGATCGTTTTTGCGACGGGCCTGCCATCGACGTGGCGCTGCGGACGAACGAGGCGGACGGCACCCCGAACAAGGCGTATGTCGACTGGGGCCGTGGGACTCGCCCCGTCGTCGGCGTCAGCTGGTATGACGCGCAGAACTTCGTCGGCTGGCTGAACTGGAAGACGGGGTCCGATGATGCCTACCGGCTGCCGTCGGACGCCGAGTGGGAGTACGCGAAGCGCGCGGGCACGACGACCGCGTTTCCGTGGGGGACCAAAATCGATCACAACTACGGCAATTTCGGCATCGCCGGCCCCGGGCTGGGCGGAAAGGCAGAAGGGCGTGACGCCTGGGTCGATCGCACCGCGCCGGTCGCGTCGTTTCCGCCAAACGCGTTCGGCCTGTACGACATGGCGGGCAACGTGTTCGAGTGGGTGGAGGACTGCTTCGAGGCCGATCGGGCGCACGCGCCGGCGGACGGCTCGGCCAGCAAAGAAGGGAACTGCGCCAATCGGGTGTTCCGTGACGGCACGTTTCTGAGCAACCCCTACATGCAGCGATCCGCGCGTCGCGGCGCTCCCTATCCCGCCACGCGTCGTGGGCGCAACTATCTCGGCTTTCGTGTGGCCAAGACGCTGGAGTGATGTTGGTGCGCAGGCTCCGAGTACCGTTCGTCATCATCCTGGCGCTCGCCGCGACGGCCGCCGTCCGGGCGCAGCAGCCGCAGTTGCCGATTGCGGATGGGCAACTGCTGCGCTTGTGGGAGGGCGCCGCTCCCGGCGCTCTGGGCAACGACGAGAGCGATATCCCTGTATTGACCGTCTACCTGCCGCGCGTCATGCAGGCGAACACACCGGCCATGGTGATCTGCCCCGGCGGGGCCTACCGTGTGCTCGCCTCGAATCACGAGGGACGACAGGTCGCCGGCTATCTCAATTCGCTGGGTATCGCGGCCTTCGTGTTGCGCTACCGTCTGGGGCCGAAGTACCACCATCCGATCGAACTCGGGGACGCGCAGCGCGCGATCAGAATACTGCGGGCACGGGCGCCGGAGTGGCGGCTCGACCCGGCTCGCATCGGCATCATGGGATTCTCGGCTGGCGGGCATCTCGCCATGACCGCCAGCACGTGGTTCGATCGCGGCAACCCCAGTGCGAGCGATGTGATCGAGCGGAGCGGAAGCCGTCCCGACCTGGCCGTGCTCGGCTATCCCGTCATTTCGCTGGCCGAGCCGTGGACCCACCAGGGATCCAAGGACAACCTGCTCGGGCCCAATCCTGATCCGGCGCTGGTGCAGCGCCTGTCTGGCGAACACGCGGTGACAAAGGACACGCCGCCGACTTTCATCTTCCAGACCAACGAAGACAGCACGGTGCCGGCCGAGAACAGCCTCAACTACTTTCTGGCGCTGCGCAAGGCGGGCGTGCCGTCGGAGATGCACGTCTTCGAGAAGGGGCCGCACGGCGTGGGACTCGCAAACGACGACCCGCTGCTGGCCCCCTGGTCCACGCTGCTGGGTAACTGGCTGCGCCTGCGAGGCTTCGCGAACCGTTCGTAACCGCTACCGGCGCGGCGCCTCTTGGGCCCGCGCGCCGCGAAGGATGGCTGGCAGCCCGTAGTTGCCTTCGTGGCACGCGTACTCGAACATCTCCTCACCGGTCCGCTTGAGCGGGATCATCGCCGTCCATGGACGCGACCACACCGTCGGGTCGTCGACGGTGACGTGGTACTCGAGCGTGTCGTCGGCTACGCGGCGGAACTTCTCTACCAGATGCAGCCCGTCGGTCGAGCCGCGAAAAGTCGCCTTCGATGAGAAGTTCGTCGTGTCCACGACGAGCGTGTCGCCTTCCCATCGGCCGCGCGAGTCGCCCTGATACTGCTGGATCGCGGCCGACAAGTGCGGCCTGCCGTCAAGAGGGATCACGCGCGCGTCGTGGATCATCTCCATGCGCATCACGACGGTGTCGGGCGCCTGCGAGAACGAGAAATAGCTCTGGTACCCCGGCGTCAGGTTGGGCGTGCCGAAGTGCA
>DATMDI010000146.1:0-2554 GCA_035557875.1 Vicinamibacterales bacterium | reverse complement strand
CGCTCGAGGCGCACGGCGACCGGTTGAACGCCGCCCATGCACGGTATCTCGAAGTCCGTCGCCTTCTGCTACTCGGCCGGCTCGACGAAGCCGAGCAGGCGCTCGCCGACCTCGACCCCACACCGTTTCCGCCCGCCTCGAGAACGGCGCACGAGCTGGTCGTGGCCGGCATCGCGATGCGGCGCCTGCGGACGAAAGCCGCGCGGGCGGCGCTGGCGCGGGCCGAGAGCGCAGCCCGTCAGGCGCGCATCCCCGCGCTCTCGGCGGAGGTCGAAAGCACGGCGCTCGTCCTGAATACGCCCGCGGCCCGCCTGATCGCCCACGGTAAGGAACGGCCGCTGCTCCTCGAGGAGGTGGAAGCGCTGCTCGGATCGAAGGCGTTGATCGTGGATGCGTGCCGGTACGTCGTGCGCCACGCGCGTACGGTCGTGGCGCTGGCCACGCGCCCGGTGCTGTTCGCGCTGGCGCGCGTGCTGGCCGAGGCGTGGCCCGATGACGTCTCGCGGGATGTGCTGCTGGCACGGGCGTTCGGCGCCCGCCACTCCGACGAGTCGCATCGTGCGCGGCTCCGAGTGGAGATCGGCCGCCTTCGGCGCGTGCTGCAGCGGCTGGCCGACATCAGCGCAACGCCAAGGGGGTTCGTGCTGGTGCCGCGGCTGACGCGAGAGGTCGTCGTGTTGGCGCAACCGGTCGACGACGACGAAGCGGCGGTACTGGCGTTCCTCGCCGACGGTGAATCGTGGTCGAGCTCGGCGCTGGCGCTGGCGCTTGGAACGAGCCAGCGCACCGTGCAGCGGTCCCTCGAGGCGCTGGAGCGCCGGGGCAAGGTGCAGGCAACCGGGCGTGGGCCGGCGCGCCGCTGGATCACCCCGCCGGTGCCGGGATTCACGACGACGTTGTTACTCCCAGCGCCGCTGCCGGTTGACTAAGCTCGACACATGCCTCGATCCACCGCCGACATCATCCGCGAATACGGACCGTTCCCCGGAGTCGACCACGTGCATGGCGTCACCTATGACGGCCAGCGCGTCTGGTTTGCCGCCGGCGACTCGTTGAAGGCGCTGGATCCCACGAGCGGACAGGAGCTGTGCTCGCTCGATGTCGCGGCGCATGCGGGAACCGCCTTCGATGGCACCCACCTGTTTCAGATCGCCGAGGATCGAATCCAGAAGGTCGATCCGGCAACCGGCCGCGTCCTCGCCACCATTCCCGCGCCCGGCGGCGGTGCCGACTCGGGGCTCGCGTGGGCCGAGGGGTCGCTCTGGGTCGGGCAGTATCGCGATCGGAAAATTCATCAAGTGGATCCCGAGACCGGTGCGATCCTTCGCACCATCGAGTCCAACCGCTTCGTCACCGGCGTCACGTGGGTGGATGGCGAGCTGTGGCACGGCACCTGGGAAGGCGACGAGAGCGACGTGCGCCGAGTGGATCCGCGAACCGGAGACGTGATCGAGCGGCTCGAGATGCCGCCTGGTATCGGTGTCTCCGGCCTCGAATCCGATGGCGGCGACAGGTTCTTCTGCGGTGGCGGCAAGAGTGGCAAGGTGCGCACCGTTCGCCGGCCCAGGCGCGGCTGAACTGGATGTGGATGCGCACATGGATCTAGTCGGAACGCCACCCGCCGGACCACGCCTTGACCAGGCGCCGTTTCAGGCACATGTCGGGCTCCTCGAATTCTTCCTGGCCCATCGCGACGAGCTCGTCGAACGCATACAAGGGCTGCTGAACGCCCAACGAAAGCCGATCGAATACCTGCAAGACAGCTCCTTGCTGTCCCGTCACTTCGAGGATTGCTTCTTCACGCTTCCCGGGATCACCCAGAGCCAGTTGCGCCTCAGAGGCCAATTGGAAGACGCGCACTGGGCCAGTGGATTCAGGCCTCGTGAGCTTCCGGGCCTGCACAACGGCCTGATCGATCCGGCGGAGATGATGATGCGCGCCTTTCATGTGTGGCGGCAGACGCGCTGGCCGGGTCGCAACGGTCGAGTCCGTTACGCGCACACGTTGTTCAACCTGTATGCGATCCGGTGCCTCGCGCTGTTGAGCATGCGCCTGTGGGGTGCCGGATCGAGCGGCGCCGGCGATCGGCTTTCGCAAGTTCAAGCGGTGCTCGACCGGCTCTGGACCATCGCGCCCGCCGATCAGCCCGCGCTCGTGCGAGATGCACGATGGCTGATCCAGATGGCACAGAGCCCCGCGACCGATGATTTGGGGGCCTATTTCGCGGTTGCGGAACAGATAGCGGAGGCTCTGTCGGAACGGGACCGGCTCGAGATCCACAAGGCCGGCGTTCGCCTGACTGCCGGGCATCTACGTTCACAGATTCGCTACTACTCCACGACGAAGGCGGTGTCGCTCAACGAGACGAGCGTGGTTCTGACCACTCGCAGCTCCAATGCCCTGGACTTCGCCCTGTTGATTCAAGATCTCGTGCCGCTGCTCGAGGCCTATGAAGATGCCTGCCGCAACGACGATGGCCGGACGAGGCTCGAATTGGCCGGCGCCATCTGCCAGGGTATTTCTCCGGATCCCGACCTGTTTCTGAATCGCGTCG
>DATMDI010000145.1:0-6028 GCA_035557875.1 Vicinamibacterales bacterium | reverse complement strand
GCGGCAACCTGGCTGCCGCGCTCCTGGCGCTCATCCAGGGGCTGCAGCAGCTGGAGGCCCAGCCGCAGACGGTGTCGCAGCGCCTCGAAGGCGTGGCCGACACCGCCTCGGTGCTGCGGACAGTGACGGCCTCGTCGAGTGCCGGATCCGATACCCGCCGCGCGGTCTCGGCGATCAACAGCCTGGCCCGGGCCATCGCCGCCGGGGCCCAGGGCGAGGCCTCGGACGATCGCGTGGCCACGACGCACGAGTACCTGACCGAGCTCGCGTCGGCGGTGGCCGAGCTCGATCGGCTCGAACCGGACCCGTCCGGCGACGTCGCCGAGGTCGCCTACTGGAGCCGGGCGCTGCTGGATGGCCTGGGCGGCCTCACCCGCCGGCCCGTCATTGGGCCCGGAATCGTGCAGAGCCTCACGGCCCGGATGCACGCCTTCGTGGAAGGCATGCGCTTCGACTTCCTCTACGACCGCCGCCGCCGCATCTTCGCCATCGGCTACCGCCTGGCGGACGCGGACGGCGCCGGCCGGTTCGACGGCGCCTACTACGACCTGCTCGCGTCCGAAGCGCGGCTCGCGAGCTTCGTCGCGATCGCCAAGGGCGACGTGCCGCAGCACCACTGGTTCCATCTCGGACGCCTGGTCACCAACGTGGATGGCCACGCCGCGCTGATCTCGTGGGGCGGGACGATGTTCGAGTACCTGATGCCGCAGCTGCTGATGCGCAGCTTCCCCGGCACGCTGCTCGACCAGAGCTGCCGCGCCGCCGTGCATCGGCAGATCGACTACGGCCGCAAGCGCGGCGTGCCGTGGGGCATTTCGGAGTCGGCCTACGCCTTCACCGATCGCGAGGGCACCTATCAGTACCGGGCGTTCGGCGTGCCCGGCCTCGGTCTGCGGCGCGGCCTGGTCACGGATCTGGTGGTGGCGCCGTATGCCACGGCGCTCGCCAGCCAGGTGTCGCCGGAAGCCGCGGTCGAGAACCTCGATCGGCTGGCCGAGGCGGGCGTGGAAGGCCGCTACGGCTTCTACGAGTCGGTGGACTACAACCCACGCAACCGTGGCGTGGAGGAGCCGGTGCCGGGCGCCCGGGTGCGGCCGGCGGTGGTGCGCGCCTATTTCTCGCATCACCAGGGGATGTCGCTCGTCGCCCTCGCCAACGTCGTATGCGAGGACGTGTTCGTGAACCGGTTCCACGCCGATCCGCGCGTGCAGGCGACCGAGCTCCTGCTGCAGGAGCGGGTGCCGCGCGAGGCGATCCTGTCGGAGCCGAGGCCGGCCGAGACCGCCACCGCGCCGCCGTCGCTGCCGGCGTTCGCGTCGCGGCGGTTCCTGTCGCCCCAGAGCACCAACGTCCATACCCATTTCCTGTCGAACGGCCGCTACACCGTCGCCGTCACCAACGCGGGCGGCGGCTACAGCCTGTGGCGCGATCTGGCGGTGACCCGCCGGCGCGACGACCCGACCTGCGACGCCGGCGCGCACTTCATCTATCTCCGCGATCCGTGGTCGGGCCTGGTGTGGTCCGCCACGCACCATCCCGTGTGCCACACGCCGGAACGGTTCGAAGCCACCTTCGACCTGGACAAGATCACCTTCCGGCGGCGTGACACCGGCGTCGATACGCAGCTCGACATCACCGTGTCGTCGGAGGACGACGTCGAGGTGCGCCGGCTCACACTGACCAATCGTGGCGGTCAGACCCGGGAGCTCGAGGTGACGAGCTACGCCGAGTTGGTGCTTGCGCGGCCGCAGGACGACTTCGCGCACCCGGCGTTCGGGAAGCTGTTCGTCGAGTCCGAATTCGACTCGCAGAGCGCGGGGCTGCTGTTCACGCGCCGGCCCCGGGCGGCCGACGAGCAAGCGATCGTCGCGTTCCACGTGCTCGGCGTGGACGGTCCACGGCTGGGCGGGGCCGTGGAATGGGAGACCGACCGGGCGCGGTTCATCGGCCGCGGGCGCTCGCTGTCCAACCCGATCGAGCTCGACGGGCGGGCGCTGTCGGGGACGACCGGCGCCGTGCTCGATCCCGTGGGCGCGCTGCGCGAACGCATCCGGCTCGCCCCGGGGGCGTCCGTGCGCATCACGTTCGCCACCGGTGTGGCGCCGGATCGGGCGTCGGCGCTGGCGCTGGCGCGCAAGTATCGCGACGGCAGCGCGGCGTCGCGGGCGTTCTCGATGGCGTTCACGCACGTACACATCACGCTGCAGCACCTGGGGCTGAGCGACGAGGATGCCATCCTGTTCGATCGCCTGGCGTCGCGCGTGTTCGGTATCGACAACTCGCTCCTCAGCCCGCCCGACCTGGCGGCCAACCGCTATGGGCAACCGAACCTCTGGGGCCAGAACATCTCGGGCGACCTGCCGGTGGTGCTGGTGCGAGTCGGCGCGTCCGCCGCGCTGCCGCTGGTCCGGCAGCTCCTCAACGCGCAGGAGTACTGGCGGGTAAAGGGGCTGCGGGCCGACCTCGTCATCCTCAACGAGCAGAAGACCGACTATCTCGACGAGATGCAGCAGGTGCTGCTGCAGATGGTGCAGGAGTCGCCGTGGGTCGGCTGGTTCCAGAAGCCCGGCGGCACCTTCCTGCTGCGCGTCGAGGGCATGGCCGAGGCCGATCGCCACCTGCTGGGCGCGGTGGCCAGAGTGGTGCTGCCAGGGGACCTCGGCGACCTGTCGTCACAGCTGGAGCGCCCCGCCTCGTGGCTCTACGCCGAGCACAACGTGCCGCGCTCGGCGGAACTGCGCGCGCCGGCGCCGGCGCCGGTCCCCGTGGCGGTGCCGAAGCTGGCGATGGAAAACGGGCTCGGCGGGTTCACACCGGACGGACGCGAGTACGTGGTGGTACTCGAAGGGGAGCGCGACACGCCGCTCCCGTGGTCGAACGTGCTGGCCAACGACAGCTTCGGGACGATCGTCAGCAGCTCCGGGTCGGCGTTCACCTGGGCCGGGAACAGCCGCGAGAACCGCCTCACGCCGTTCGCCAACGATCCGCTCATGGATCCTACCGCCGAGGCGATCTTCATCCGGGACGAGGACGACGGCGCCGTGTGGGGTGCCACGCCGTCGCCGCTGCCGCGGCGCCTGGACGGCGGGCGGTGGCTGATCCGGCATGGCGCCGGAGTGACGCGCTATCAGCACGCCGTGGACGGCGTGACGCAGGAGCTGGCGGTGTTCGTGGCGGCTGCGGACCCGGTGAAGCTGGCGATGCTGACCCTGACGAACACGTCCGCGACCCGCCGCCGCTTCAGCATCTTCGGCTACGCGGAATGGCGGCTCGGTCCGCCCCGCAGCGGCGAGCACCGCTTCGTAGTCACCGACGTCGATCCGGCGATGGGCGCGATTCTCGCCACCAACACCTACAACAGCGACTTCGCGGGCGCGCTCTCGTTCTACCGCGCCACGCTGCCGCCTCAGTCGTACACGGCCGATCGCATCGAGTTCGTCGGCCGCAACCGCTCGCTCACGGCGCCGGCAGCGCTGTTTCGCGAGGGCCTCGAAGGCCGGAGCGGCGCCGGTTTGGACCCGTGCGCGGCGCTGCAGGTCGTCGTCGAGCTCGAGCCCGGCGAATCGCGTCGCGTCGGGTTTGTGCTGGGGCAGGGGCGCGATCACGCGCAGGGGCGCGCGCTCGCCCAGCACTACGGCCGTCTCGAGGCGATCGAGTCGGCGCTCGACGAGGTCGAACGGATGTGGGACGACTGCCTCGGGGTGGTCCAGGTGCGCACGCCGGACGATTCGTTCGATCTGATCACGAACCGGTGGCTCTTGTATCAGGCGCTGAGCTGCCGGATCTGGGCGCGGAGCGGTCCCTATCAGCCCGGAGGCGCGTTCGGCTTCCGCGATCAGCTGCAGGACGTCCTGGCGCTGCTGTTCGCGCGCCCCGAGCTGGCCCGCGCCCATCTGCTCGCGGCGGCGTCACGGCAGTTCGTCGAGGGCGACGTGCAGCACTGGTGGCATCCGCCGAGCGGCCGCGGCACCCGGACGCGCTGCTCCGACGACCTGTTGTGGCTGCCGTATTGTGTCGCGCGCTACGTCGAGTGGACCGGGGACACGTCGGTGCTCGACGAGGTGGTGCCGTTCCTCGAGGCGCCGCGGCTCGATCCCCACCAGGACGAGGCGTATCTGCTGCCGGCGGTCTCGACGCAATCGGCGTCGCTGTTCGAACACTGCGTGCGCGCGATCGCGCACGCGATGAAATACGGCGAACACGGCCTGCCGCTCATGGGGTCGGGCGACTGGAACGACGGCATGAACCGCGTGGGGCACCTCGGGCGCGGCGAAAGCGTGTGGCTGGGCTGGTTCCTTGTTACGGTGCTGAACGAGTTCGCGCCGCTCTGCGAGCCGCGCGGGCAGCACGAGCACGCCCGCCGCTATCGCGACGAGGCGCGTTGGCTGACGGGGATGCTGGAGCTGGCCTGGGACGGCGACTGGTACCGCAGGGCGTACTTCGACGACGGCTCGCCGCTGGGATCGGTGCAGAACGAGGAGTGCAAGCTCGACTCGCTGACCCAGTCGTGGGCCGTGCTGTCGGGTGCGGCGCAACCCCGCCGGGCCGAGCGGGCGATGAACGCCGTGCGCGCCAACCTGGTTCGCCGCGACGCCCAGCTCGTGCTGCTGCTCACGCCGCCTTTCGATCGGATGGCCCGCGACCCCGGCTACATCAAGGGCTACCTGCCGGGCATTCGCGAGAACGGCGGACAGTACACGCACGCGGCACTGTGGGTCGTCATCGCGCTCGCGCGGCTCGGCATGGGTGACGAGGCCATGGAACTGTTTCACCTGATCAATCCGATCAACCACATGCGCACCGGGGAGGACGCGGAGCGCTACAAGGTCGAGCCGTTCGCCGTGGCCGCCGACGTGTACGCGCACCCGACGCATATCGGGCGCGGCGGTTGGACGTGGTATACCGGGTCCGCCGGCTGGATGTATCAGGCGGCGGTGCAGGCGCTGCTCGGGCTGCGGCGCACCGGCACGACGATGCGCATCGACCCGTGCATCCCGACGGTGTGGCCGGAGTACTCGCTGACGTGGCGGTTCGGGAAATCGCGGTACCGCTTCACGGTCGTCAACCCCGATCGGGTGTCGCACGGCATTGCCCGTGCCCAGGTCGACGGCACGGACGTCGATCCCGCAGCCATTCCCCTCGTCGATGACGGGCGCGAGCACGAGGTGAGCGTGCGGCTCGGATTGCGATCGGCGGCGGTGTCGGCTGGCGGCGTGGCCGGCGCGCAGATCAGGAGCCGGGCGCCGACTCTGTGACCATCGCTCCCGGTGGGCACCCGAACGTGTGCTTGAATGCGGCGATGTAGGCGCTGACGCTCGAGTAGCCCGATTCCAGCGCCGCATCCGTCACCGAACCGCCGCCCACGAGCACGCGCACCGACTCGAGCAGCCTCGCCTTCTGCCGCCACAGCCCGAAGCGCATCCCGGTGTCAGCCCGGAACAGGCGTTCGAGCGTCCTCACGCTGAGGCCACACTGGCGAGCCAGGGCCGTCGCGGTCGTCCCGTCTGCCGGATGCTTCAAGACCCACTCCGCCGCCCGCCGGGCGCGCGGGTCCGACGGCAGCGGGAGCAGCAGCGGTTCGACCCGCGCCATCTCGAGTTCGTCCATCAACACGCTCATCAGCCGGGCTTCGACCGCCTCGCGCGCGTCGAGCGCGGCCAAGTCCGCGACGCGCAGAATCAGCTCGCGCAGTAGCGGGCTCACGGAGATCACCCGGCAGCTGTTCCCGTTGAAGGCCGGCGCCGCGGCCGTGACCGGAAAATACAGCGAGCGCATCGCCACCTCGCCCCACATGCGGATCGCATGCGGGCAGCCCGCCGGTATCACGACGGCGCGTCCCGGAGGGATCATCCACGAGGTGCGATCGCCCGTGACCGTCATCGCGCCGCTCGCGGCGAACAGCAGTTGGTGCGACGCGTGCGTGTGCGGATGCAGCAGAGAGCCGCTGCTGTAGGTCGTGCTCAGCGCACGTGCCACCAGGAACGGCTCCTGCTCCGCCGTGAGCCTGCGCCGCTGCACGCCGGCGAGT
>DATMDI010000144.1:0-4022 GCA_035557875.1 Vicinamibacterales bacterium | reverse complement strand
ACGACTTCAGACTATTTCTTGGGGTGCACCGGCCCCGTGTAGTGGTCCATCGTCGGCGTGCCGTGGGTGTGGAACGTGTCGATCGTCTTGAGGCCCCACGCCTGGCCCTTCTTGCGCTCGGTCTCGGTCCACACGACCGGCTGCCAGTCGGGCGCGAGCATGAGACGCGCGCCGGCGTTGGCCACCTCGACCCGGTTGCCGCCCGGCTCGTAGACGTAGAGGAAGAACGTCTGCTGCACGGCGTGCTTGTGCGGCCCGGTCTCGATGTGGATGCCGTTCTCGAGAAAGATGTCGGCGGCGCGCAGGATCTCCTCGCGCGAGTCGAGCGCGAAGGTGGCGTGATGAAAGCGGCCCACCGCGCCGTAGTGGTCGTGGGTGAAGGCGACGTCGTAGGTCTTGTTGGTGGCCGTCACCCACACGCCGGCCAGTTCGCCGCTGTCGAGCACGATCATCTCGGTGGTGCGCAGCCCCAGCGCGTCCTCGAAGAACGCCTTCAGCCCCGGCACGTCGTCGGCCAGCAGGTTGAGGTGATCGAGGCGCCGCGCGTTGACGCCGCGCGCGGGAAACCGCATCGCCTGGTTCTTGAGCGACGGCTTCAGGTGATCGGGCGCCTTGTACCACGCGGTCTCGTAGTAGATCTCCATCGCGTGGCCGTCGCTGGACTTGAACGCGAAGGTCTTGCCGTGGCCCAGGTCGCCGTCGGTCCAGCCCACGCCGAAGCCCGCCTTCTCGAGGATGGCGGCGCGCCGATCGAGCGCCTCGGGGCTGGTCGTGCGGAAGGCGAAATGGCCCATGCCCGCGGCCTTGGCCGCGGTCAGCTTGAGCGTGTGGTGCTCGTAGTCGTCCCAGCCGCGGAGATACACGGAGTCGCCCTTGCGGCCGCTCTCCGTGAGGCCCATGACGTTGACGAAGAAGTCGAGGCTCTGCTCGGGTTTCGGAGTCAGCAATTCGACGTGCGCCAGGTGCGCCAGGTCGAACGAACGAAGTGTCGGTTGCACGGATGTCCCTTCTCGTGAGTGCGAAGGGGTAAATGTTATCAAGGTGGGCCGCCTAAAGGCGGCCCCCACGACGGAGCCCCTACTTCTGGCGGTCGGCGGCGCGCTGGGCGCTCAGGATATTGCGCATCGCGTTGTTTCCCTCGTGGCAGGCGTATTCGTAGACCTCTTTCGACTCGTCCACCTTGGTGAGCGGCATCATGTAGGTCCACGGCCGGGTCCAGGTGGTCGGGTCGTCGAACGTCACGCGCCACTCCACGAGGTCTTTCGCAACGGCGGTGAAGCGCTCGGTCATCACCATCTTCTCGCTGCCCCGCTGCGGCGCCGTCTCCCGGGGGAAGTTTCGCGTCTCCACGACCAGGGTCTCGCCCTCCCACCGGGCGCGCGCGTCGCCGAGATACTGCTTGATGGCGGGCGCCACGTTCGGGCGTCGATCGAACGGCACCACGCGCGTCTCGTGAATCATCTCGTAGCGGATCGCCACGCTGTCTGGCGACTGCACGATGGCGTAGTAGCTCCCGTAGCCGGCGGGCATCATCGACGCGGGGATGCCGCGGGTGATGCAGCGATCGTAGAGCCCCATGTCGAGCCAGCTGTTGAAGGGGCCGACCGGGTTGGCGTTGGTGCTCACGCCGCCGGGAGCGCGCGGCCGGCGCCTGGCCTCCTCGGTGAGCGGCGGAATCCGTCCGTCCGGCGGATCCACGACGAGCCAGGCGCGCCGGTTCTTGCGCTCGAAGCTGTCGAAGATGAGATGCGTCGGCGGCCGCAGCCCGCCCGCGAACTCGGTGCCCTCGACGCCCTTGTTGAAGGCGTCGTTGCGCTCCCTGACCAGCTTCTCGAACTCGGCGGGCGTCAGGTCCTCCTGCCGCTTGCCCTCGAACTGCGCGGGCCGCTCCATCGGCGTGCCGGTCTCGTCATCGTTCGAGTAAGTCCCCTGGAGATCGGGGTGGCCCCACGGCGTACGTGGCGCGGTGTACCCCTGGGCCGGCACCTGGGCCGAGAGGGAGATGGCAGTGGAGACAGCGGCGGCCGCGGCAAGCGCGAGCACGACGATCCGGAAGCGCAGGGACATGTCCCTACGAGGCGCGGCGGCCCGGCTCGGCGCGCGGCACCAGCACCGGCCGGCCGGACTGGTAGAGCTGCTGCGCGCAGGCGATGAAGTCGGCGGCCACGGCCGAGGCGTCGTTGCGGCGCGACACGATGCTCACCTCGATGGTGGCGTCGTCGTCGCTCAGCGGGACCACCGCGACGCCGCTGGCGGGCGTGGGCCCGGTCTGCGGCACGCCGTACCCCATGTAGAGCCCCTTGCCCGACGCCACCAGCATCATGCCGGTGTGATTGAACGGCCCGGCGTTGGGCGTGGGCATCGTCTTCGGCGTGATCCCGTTCCTGGCGTAGAGCTCGAGGATGCGGTCGTAGAGCACCGGCGCGGCGTGGCGCTCCCAGAGCAACAGCGTTTCGTCGGCGAGGTCGCGCAGGCTCACCGACGCGCGGCTCGCCAGCGGACTGTCGGCGCACATGATCGCCTGGATGCGCTCGTGGAAGAGCGGCTCCGACACGTTGAACGACGCGTCATACGGTGGGCGCGCGAACGCCAGGTCGAGGACGTGGGTGCGCAGTTGCTCGTCGGAGTCGAACCAGCAATATGCGTCGGTCGCCTCAACCGTGACATCGCGATGCTCTTTGGCGAATTCGATACGAACGCGGTTGACCACGTCCCAGAGTCCCCAGGCAATCCCGACACGCACCCGCGCCCCTTCGGTGGAGCGCGCCTGCTTGGCGGCGTCTTGAAAGGTCTGTGCAGCCACTTCCCAGGCTCGCGCCTTCTCGAGCAGCTGCCGGCCGGGCTCGGTGAGCGTGACGCCTTGCCGGTGTCGCACGAACAGCGTAAGGCCGAGCTCGTTCTCGAGCTGCTGAATGTGCCGGCTGAGCGGGGGTTGTGAGATGTGGAGGCGCTCGGCCGCCTTGGTCACGCTCAGGGCGTCAGCGACCGCGATGAACGCGCGTATGTGCCTGAAGTCCATGAGGGGCGAGATTCTATACCAAATCAGCATGGCGGCAACTCAAAGATGTATTGGACAGATTTCATTCACAGCGCCAACTTAGCGGACGTCAGAGCGCCGGTCGGCGGCCCCAAGGAGGTTGTGCATGCGAGTGAAGTCGTGTCTCTTGGCCATCGGATTCCTGATAGCCCTACCGATGGGGGCATTCGCGCAGGCTGGTGTGTCTGGCCTCGTGCGCGATGCGTCAGGAGCCGTGCTGCCGGGAGTAACGGTTGAGGCTGCAAGTCCCGTCCTGATCGAAAAGGCGCGCTCGGCCGTGTCGGATGCCGCCGGCCGCTACACCATCTCTGACCTGAGGCCCGGCACCTACAAGGTCACGTTCACACTGCCAGGGTTCAAGACCGTCGTCCGCGACGGCATCGAGCTCGGAGGCACGCAAGTCGCCACCGTCAACGCCGACCTCGCGGTCGGCGGCGTCGAAGAAACGATCACGGTGTCGGGCCAGACTCCGGCCATCGATCTGCAGACGACAACGCGCCAGGCGGTCATGGATCAGGAGATCGTCAGCGCCATTCCCAGCTCGCGCACGCCGTTCACCGTCGGCGTGCTCATCCCGGGCGTCAAGAAGGGGGCCTTCACGGGCCAGGACGTCGGCGGCTCCGTCGTGCAGGAAGTGGCGTCGCTCGAGGCCAACGGCGGCCGCACCTCCGACCAGCGCATGATGGTCAACGGCGTCGCGCTGAGCTCGATGATCGCCGGCGGGTGGGGCGGCGGCGCCGTGCCGAACGCGACCGGTACCGCGGAGTTCGCCATCGACGTGTCGGGCGTGGACGCGCAGGCGGCCACCGGCGGCGTGCGCATCAACTTCATCCCGCGCGACGGGGGCAACCGCTTCAGCGGCACCATCCCCTTCAGCTACGCCAACAACGATTTCACGAGCGACAACTACACCGGCACGGACGTGCAGCAGCGCGGCCTCTCGGTGCCCGGCAACATCAAAGCGAACGGCGACTTCAACCCGGGG
>DATMDI010000143.1:0-3428 GCA_035557875.1 Vicinamibacterales bacterium | reverse complement strand
AAGACTTCACGCGCGCCGTGGCCGAGTACCGCATCGACGTCAGGGCCAGGCCGAAGTCCAGTGAGCTGCGGCGGAAGCTCGCTCGAGCCTACGAGCGCACGGGCAACGTCCGGGCTGCAGTCACCGAGTACGTTCGCGTGGCCGACCTGCTGCCCAACGACCTCCAGGCTCAGCTCGACGCCGCCGGCCGGCTGCTGCTGACGCGGCAGTTCGAGGACGCCCGGACGCGCGCGGAAGCGGTTCTCCACACCGATCCGACGAACCTCCAGGCTCACATCATCCGCGGCAATTCGATGGCCGGTCTCGGCGACGTGGAAGAGGCCGTCGCCGATCTCCAGGACGTGCTCAAGACCGAGGCGGCGACCACGCAATCGCTGATCACGCTCGGAGGCCTCGAACTGCGCCGCGGTCAAGCGCAGCTGGCCGAGGCGGCCTTCAAGCAGGCCGTCGTCGTCGGCGAAACCAATCCCATCGCCCACATTGCGCTGGCCAACTATTACCGTGCGCTCGGCCGATACGCGGATGCCCAGCGTGCGCTCACGAAGGCGCTCGAGCTCGACGCGAAAAACATCGTTGCCAACCGTCTGTTGGCGCTGCTGTATCTCACGAGCGGGCGAGCCGCGGCCGCGGAGGCACCGCTCAAGGCTGTGGCCGAACACACGGGAACGCCGGAGGCGCAACTGTCGCTCGCCGACTATTACGTGGGGCAGGGGCGCGACAAGGACGCGTTGGAAGTGCTTGGCAAGCTGACCGGCTCCAAGCAGGGTGGCGTGGCGGCGCAGGCTCGCATCGCCGGCATCGACTACAAGCAGGGACGCGTCGCGCAGGCGCACGAGACTGTGGCCGATCTGCTCGCCGCGGATCCCGACAACGCTCAGCTCCTGGTGTTGCAGGGCGCGTGGTTCGCCGGCGAGAACAAGGTCGACGACGCCTTCCGCGCGGCCGACGCTGCGGTGCGCGCCGACAACGGCTTGGCGGCAGCCCACGCACTGCTGGGCGCGGCGCACCAGCGCAAGGGGAATGTGGCCGACGCGATCGCCGAGTACCAGCAGGTGATCCGCCTCTCGCCGCGCGACGTGGCGGCCAACGTCGAGCTCGCCAGGCTGCGGCTGCGCACCGGGCAACCGCAGGCGGCCGTCGGCTTCGCCGAGCAGGCGCTGCGCGGCCAGCCGGAAAACGGCGCCGCCCGTACCCTGCTGGCGTCGGCGCTGCTCGCCGATGGACAGTTGAGCCGCGCCGAGAGCGAAGCACGAATCATCGCGACGGGAGCGCCGTCGCGGTCCGAGGGGCACGCGATCCTCGGCGACGTGCTTCTGAGGCGCGGAGATCGTGCCGGCGCGCGGCGCGAATTCGAGCAGGCGCTGCGCATCGACCCAGGGTCGTTGCAGGCGTCGAGCGGCTTGGCCCGCATCGAAATCGGCGCCAAACAGGTGCCGCAGGCCGTCGCGCGTCTCGAAGCGCAGCTGGAGCGCAATCCGAACGACGCGCGGTTGGCGCTGCTCACGGGGCGCGCCCACGCGACGGCTGGCGACTTCGCCAAGGCCGAGGAACTGTTCCGGCGCGCGATCGCGCTCGATGGGGCGCTGGCCGAGGCGTACAACACGCTTGGGCAGCTCTACGTGCAGCAAGGCAAGATGGATCAAGCGCAGGCCGAATACGAGGCGCTCGCTGCCAGACAGCCGGGCAACATCCAGGCGCAGACGATGGTGGCGTTGCTGCTGCACACCAAAGGCGAGAGGGCGAAGGCGGGAGCGCAGGACGAGAAGGCCAAGGATCTGATGGCGAAGGCGCGCGCGCAGTACGAGAAGATCGTTACGCTCGATCCGCGCGCCAGCGTGGCCGCGAACAACCTCGCGTTCCTCTACGCCGAAGAGGGCGGCAACCTCGACGTGGCGCTCAATCTGGCGCAAAGTGCCAAGGCGGCGGCGCCCGACGACGCCGACGTGGACGATACGCTCGGCTGGCTCTACTACAAGAAAGATCTGCCCGCGCTCGCGATCGAGCCGCTGCGGCGCAGTGTGCAGAAAGACGCGAAAAACGCGATCTATCACTTCCACCTGGGGATGGCCTACCTGAAGACCGGCGACACCCGCAGCGGCCGGGAAAGCCTGAAGCGTGCCATGGACCTGGGACTGGAATCTACAGACGCTGCTGAAGCGCAGCGCGCGCTCGCTTCGCTTCGAGGATAGAGGATGACTATGACCCGGCTGCTGCTGGCGGTTGCCAGCGGCGTGTTGCTCGTCGCCTGCTCGGATTCTGAACAGACCAAGCGGGAGCATTTCGCCAGCGCCAACAAGTTCATGGAGGCCGGCAAGCCTCAGGAAGCGATCGTCGAATACCGGAACGCGCTGCGCGCGGACGGCAAGTTCGGTGAGGCGCGGGCCAAGCTCTCCGAGGCCTACCAGGCGGTCGGGAACGCCAATCAGGCGTTCCGCGAGGCGGTGCGCGCCGCCGATCTCCTGCCGCTGGACAACGCGGCGCAGCTCCGCGCGGCCAACTTCCTGATCCTCGCGGGCAGGTTCGAAGACGCCAAGACCCGCATCCAGCCGGTCATCGATCGCGATCCGGCCAATGTCGAGGCACAGCTGATCCTCGGCAATGCGCTGGTCGGGTTGAAAGACCTCGACGGCGCCATTCGTGAAATCGAAGAAGCGATCAAGCTCGATCCGGGGCGCGCCCAGACTTACACCAGCCTCGCTGCCGTGCGAGCGCAGCAAGGCGATCGCGACCAGGCCAAGGCCGCATTCGAGAAGGCGGTCGAGGTCGATCCCAAATCGATCGTCGCCCGCCTGGCGCTCGCCTATTTCCGCTGGACGGGCGCCGACGTCGCCGGTGCGGAGGAGGCGCTCAAGGGCGCGGCGGCGGTGGACCCCAAGAACGCGCTCGCGAACCGCGCGATTGCCGCGTTCTACGTCGGCACCAATCGCGCGGAGATGGCCGAGCCGTACTTGAAGGCTCTGGCCGCGAGCGGTACGCCCGCGGCGGTCTTGCAGCTCGCCGACTACTACCTGTCGGTGCGGCGCGTGACCGAGGCCGCAGCGGTGCTCGAGCCGCTCACCAAGGACAAGGCGACGGCGTCCGCGGCCGAGACCCGGTTGGCGGCGATCGCGTACAACGGCAACGAGAAGGCCCGTGGTCACAGCATGCTCGACGCCGTGATCGCCCGCGAGCCCGCCAACGTGCAGGCGCTGCTGCTGAAGGCACAGTGGCTGATGGCCGAGCGTAAGCCGCAGGAAGCCTTGCAGCGGGCGAAGGCGGCGGTGAAGGCCGACCCGCGCAGCGTGGCTGCGCACTACTACTCCGGCCTGGCACACGACGTTCTGCGCCAGCGCAAGGAGGCGATGGCCTCCTTCAACGAGGTGTTGAAGATCAATCCGCGGGTGGCCGCAGCCCAGGTGCAGCTGTCACGCCTCAACCTCCTCGAGGGG
>DATMDI010000142.1:0-11462 GCA_035557875.1 Vicinamibacterales bacterium | reverse complement strand
CACGTTGCAGGGGACGACGTCGAACCGCGACGCGATCGGTGCGGTGGTCCGCGTCTTCCATGGCGGCACGTCGCAAAGCCGGATGGTGCGCAGCGGCTCGAGCTATCTGTCGCAGTCGGAGCTGCCGGTGACGTTCGGCGTCGGCCGCCGCGACGGCGTCGAGCGGCTGGTGATCACCTGGCCGAGCGGGCGCACCGACGAGTTCAAGAACGTCGCCGCGGGCAGGGCGTACCGCTGCGTGGAAGGCCAGGGGCTCGTCGTCTCGACAACGTAGGGCGGGGCTCCCGTATGTGGGGGCCGCCTTCAGGCGGCCCGGGGCCGGCTAAAGCCAGGCTAAAGCCGGCCCCCACGTACGAATGCAACACGCCAGCTCGGCCAATGTGGCTGCGGGTCTTCAGACCCGCCCACCCGCGCGGAAAATACAGTCCTCGCCCGATAGCCGCGACGGGCAGGTGGAGACCAAGATCCGAAGATACTGGCAGGATGGATCGCCTTCATACCGGGCAACGTGGCGCTCATAGCCGCGCGTTCAGCACTCCCGTCGCCCTCGCCACCGGATTCGCCATCGTCTTCGGCCTGTGGCTGCTGTGGGGCTATCAGCTCGGGCGCAGTCTTCAGAACATCGAGCGCAGCGTTGCCACCGTGCACGAGGAGTACGTCCGCGGCGAACAGACGCTCTCGAAAGTACGCACCAACGTGCTGCTCGGCTCGATCTATCTCCGCGACGCGCTGATCGACAACGGGTCGCCCCGGCGCGAGTACTACCGGGCCGAGCTGTCACGCCTCCGCGAGGAAGTGGAGCAGTCGCTCACCGCGTATGTTCCCGAGGTGACCTCGGTCATCGAGCGCCAGCACTGGTCGTGGCTGCAGACGGAGCTCCGTCAGTTCTGGGAATCGCGCGACATCGCGCTCACCGACATCGATCCGCGTTCGCCGGCCCAGGCGGCGGCGCTGCTGCGCACGAGGGTCGTGCCGCGCCGCGAGACCATCCTGCAGGTGCTCGATCAGCTGGCCGCGCTGCAGACTGAAGCCAATCGCCGCCGCCAGCAGGAGGCCAACGCACTCTATCGTCAGGTGCGCCTGCGGCTTCTGACGATGGGCGGTGCGACGCTGCTCGTGGCGCTCGCCGTCGCGGTCATGGCGTCGAGGCACGTGCACCGGCTGCAGCGCGAAATCGAGCGGCAGCGTGCCGGCGAACAGCAGAATCGCCAGGATCTCGAGCGCCTGTCGGCCCGGCTCGTCGACGCTCAGGAAGAGGAGCGGCGCCGGCTCGCACGCGAGCTCCACGACGAGGTCGGGCAGGCGCTCACGGCGGTCAAGATGGACATCGGTATCGCGCTGCGGTCCGACAACCGCGCCCGGGCCACCAGCGCCCTCGAGGAAGCGAGCGAGATCACCGAGACGGCGCTGCGCGGCGTCCGCGACCTGTCGCAGCTGCTGCACCCGTCGATGCTCGACGACTTCGGCCTGCCGACGACGCTGGGTACCTACCTCCGCACCTTCTCGCATCGCACCGGTATCCGCGCGCAGCTTGCCGACACGATCGACGCGCGCCTGCTGCCGCCGATCGAGGTGTGCGCATATCGCATCGTGCAGGAGGCCTGTAACAACATCGTGCAGCACAGCGGCGCGACTGCCTGCACCGTTACGCTCGGCGCCGAGGAGGGCACAGTGCGTCTGACCATCGACGACAACGGACGTGGATTCGGGACGATGGCGGCTGACGTGCGACGCGGCCTCGGGCTCATCGGCATGCGCGAGCGGGCCCAGTCTCTCGGTGGCACCTTCGCGGTGGAGCGCGCACCCGGTGGCGGCACCCGGATTTCGGTCGGCCTGCCCCTGCAGACCGTGCCCGAGGCCGTAGACGAGCCGGAGCGGCAGGTCGTCGTCTGATGGGCGCCTTGCGGATTCTTCTCGCCGACGACCACACGATGGTGCGTCAGGGGCTGCGCAAGGTGCTCGAAGAGCGCCCCGAGTGGCAGGTCGTGGCCGAGGCCGGCGACGGTCACGAAGCGGTACGGCTGGCCGAGCTGCACAAGCCGAACGTGGCGGTGCTCGATGTGGCGATGCCGCTCTTGAACGGTATCGAAGCCACGCGGCGCATCGCCAAGCGTGTGCCACAAACCCGCATTCTCGTGCTCAGCATGTATTCCGACGAAGCGTACGTGACACAGATGATGAAGGCGGGCGCCACCGGTTATCTGCTCAAGGACTCGGCGGGCGTCGACCTGCTCGAGGCGGTGCAGTCGGTCGCACAGGGGAAGTCGTATTTCAGCCCCGCCGTGGCGCGGTTGATGTCCGACGACTACGCGCGGCAGCGCGGCCCCGACGACGACCGCTACGAGTCGCTGTCGGACCGGGAGCGCGAGATCTTTCAGCTCATCGCCGAAGGCAAGGCCAACAAGGAGATCGCGGCGCTGCTCTTCATCAGCCTCAGCACCGTGGAGACCCACCGCGCCCGCATCATGGAAAAGCTCGATCTGCACAGCGCGGCCGAGATCGTGCTGCACGCGGTGCGCCGGGGTGTGATTCGATGAGCTCCGAGCCCGTCAGGCGAACGCGCCGAGCGTCTGGAAGCGGCCTTTCAGCACCGCGGCCGTGTCGTCGTAGCCGAGCCACTCCTTGATGGCCGTGGCGTAGACGCGGCGGAAGTCCGTCGTCATCTTCAGGTTGCCGTCGGCCAGGTCGGTGAGGCTCGGCGGCTGCCCGTAGAAGCCGCCCTTCACCTGCTTGCCGAACAGGAACATCGGCGTGGCCGTACCGTGGTCGGTGCCGAGGCTGCCGTTCTCTTCGACTCGACGTCCGAACTCCGTGAACATCAACACCGACACGTCATCGGCGCGGCCGAGGCGGGCGACGTCGTCGATGAACGCCCGCACCGCGTCCGCGGTGTACATCAGCAGGCGGCTGTGGACGTCGCCCTGCTGCACGTGCGTGTCGAAGGCGTTGCCCTGATAGACCACGTAGTAGATGCGCGTCTTCATGCCCGCCGCGATGAGCGCGGCCACGCGCTGCAGCCCGCCGCCGAACGCGTTGCCGATACCGTAGTCCACCGGCGTGCGGTAGGCCGCCGACGCCTGGCGCACGAAGTCTGAGCTGTCGGCGGCGTTGCGGGCGGTGGCGCCGAGGAAATCCAGCGTGGCGTTGGCCGACGCGGTGGCGCCAGGCCCGGCGAGCCCGGCCATCACGCGCTTCTGCTCGTCGGTGCCGTCACGGCGAAAGCGCGCCGGATCGTCGAACACGAGCGGCGAGTGCTTGCCGCTGCGGACGGCCAGCGACTGCGACGTGCCGAGATTCACGATCAGGTTGCGGGTGGACGGATCGAGCCGGTCGTCGGCGAGGCGTCCCAGCCATCCGAGCGGTTCGCCGGCGTTGGGTACGCCCGTGTGCCAATAGCTCATCGACGAGAAGTGCGACAGGCTCGTATGGTCGTAGCCGCACCCGTGCACCACCGCCATCTTGCCGTCCTTGAACAGGCGCTCGAAACCCACCAGCGAGGGGTGGAACCCGAACCCGTCGTGCACCTTGAGCACGTCCTCGGCGGCGATGCCGATCCGCGGCCGCGCCTTGTGGTAGGCGGGGTCGGCATACGGCACCACGGTGTTGAGGCCGTCGTTGCCGCCAGAGAGCTCGAGCACGACGAGAATGCGATCGGGATGCGCCTCGACGCTCGTGCCCTGCAGCGCCTGCGCCGTGAGCGCGGCCGACGTGCGATCGAGAAACAGCGGCAGCCCGGCGCCGAGACCGATGCCGTACAGGCCGCGGGCGAGGAAGTCGCGGCGGGAACAGGAGCAGGTCATCACGCGCCTCTCAGTTGACTTGATACTCGGGCGTGCTGAGCACCAGGTAGAGCAGCTCGCGCAGCGCCGGCTCGGAGGTGAGCGGCTTGCTGCGCGCGTAGGCGATGAACGCGTCGCGATCCTTCGTGGCGAGCGGCACGCTGAGGAACCGCGCCGCCAGATGGTCCACCACCGCCTCGGGCGTCGTGGCCCCCGCCGCGGCGGTCAGCGCTGTAAGGCTGAAATCGGCGGCGTGGCGCGGGATCGGCTTCGTGCGCTCGAACGCCATGATGTAGCCGCGGTAGCTGGCGTAGCGGGTGTTGTAGTCCTCGTCGCGATCGACCTGGTTGCTCTCGGCGTCGCCAGTCCCGTCCTTGGTGGCCTCGGTGATGTTCATCCCCTTCGCAAGGTTCTCGCCGACACGCGCGTAGATGCCCGGCATCTGGCGGTCGGGTGCGCGGAAGCCGGCCGGATTGGGCTGGAGCACGTCGCGAAACAGGTTGCCGCGCTGAAGCAAGGTGGCCGGAGTGATCCACGTGCGGCCGCCGGCCCAGCCGGCCACGTTGGGCGGGTCGAAGAGGCGCTGACCCAACGATCCGGTGAGGTTTCCGAAGTCGGGGATCGTCGGCAGATCCTGCAGCCCCAGTTTGCGGTAGGTCGACAGCACCAGGACGACCGGGCTCTTGATCTGCGTGGCCACCGATCCGGAGCTGTAGAAGTCCTTGGAAAGAAACACGCGCTTCAACAGCGGCTTGATCTGATAGCCGCTGGCGCGGAATCCCCGGCCCAGCTCGGTTCTCACGGCCGGCGACACCTCGTCGCGCACGAAGTAGCGATAGATCTTGCCGGCGATGAACTCGCCGGTGACCGGCTGCGCCAGGATGGTGTCGATGACGTCCGTGCCGTTGAGGGGACCCGTGGTGCCGAGGAAGGTCTTGGCGCCGAAGTCGTGCTGGGCGGTGTCGAATTTGAAGGCGAGGACGTCGTTGGTCCAGCCGGTGAAGGCGCGCGCCGCCTCACGCACGTCGCGCTCAGTGTAGTGGCCCACGCCCATCGTGAAGAGCTCGAGCAGCTCGCGGCCGAAGTTCTCGTTCGGGTGCGCCTTCACGTTCTCGCCGTTGTCGAGATACACCAGCATGGCCGGATCCTCGAGAATTCCAACCAGCAGATCGCGCAGCCGTCCTGAGGCGCGGGCCCGCAGCATCGCGTTCTGCCGCAGCATCATCCGGTAGTCGCGCACCTTGGCGTCGCCAGTGGCGAAGTGGCCGTGCCAGAAGAGCGTGAGCTTCTCCTCGAGCGGGCGCGGCGTGGTGAGCATGCGGGTGGCCCACCACACGCCGAGCCGCTGCGTCTCGATGGAGTTGGCCCGCAGGCCATAGAAGAACTTGTCCACGACCGGTTGCAGCCGGCGCTGCGAGCCTTCGGGCAGCACCTTCGCCCCAAGGGCCTCGCCCCGCTCGCGGCCGATCCGCACCGCTTCAGCACGGCTGGCCGGAAACGGATCCATGCCGGGGTCCCACACGCCCGATTCGTCGAACGGGACGGCGCGGTGTTCGACGCGCTCGTAGTCCACCAGCCAGTCCACCGCGCGCTGCGGCGTCATGGCCGCCAGCTTGGCCACATCCTGGGGGGTGCCGCCGAAGCCGGCGCGCTCGAGCAGGTGGGCGGCGCGGGCGGCGTTCCAATCCGCCGGCGCGATCGGCGAGAGGTCGTCGGTCCACTCAGCGGCTGGTGCCGCAGCCCTCGTGGCCGCGGCCAGCGCCGTCACGATCGCCAGCAGGCCGAGCAGGAAACGGACACGCCGCACCATCGTCAGTGTCTCCGCGAAAGCTGCATGACTATAGCGTGTCCGAAGCTCGGCAACGGCGCCGAAAAAAAAGCGCATTCACAGAGCAACATCAGTTCAGTACACTGCTGAGGTCGGCGTCTCCGTCATGGGCGCCAAGTTGCCGCATGGACCAAAGCCTCACATCTGACGTCGAAGTCGCTCCGAGTTCTCGGGCGCAGGTCGGCCCGCCCGGCGGCAGCCTCGCGCCGGGCCAGTTGAACCGACGGTTGCTCCTTACCAGTGCGGTTTCCACGGCGCTCGCCGTGGCGCTGCCGGTCGCCGACTGGATGATCTGGGCACGAAGCTCGCTCAATCCACTGCTCATTGTCGCCACGGTAGTGCTGCTCGGGGCTGCGGTGGCGGGCGTCAGCGATCTTCAACACCGGTCGCCCCGGTCGCGGGGCCGACACGGCGTCTCGGCGGCAATCCAGCGCCTCCTGTTCGAGCTGGGCCTGCTGCTGACCGTGACGTGGATCGTCGACCTGATCATCAAGGTGTTCATCAAGAAATAGCTGACGATCACGCACTCGGATCGACGCGCCGGTGATCGTCGACCGATACGGTCTACCGTGAAGGTGGCGTGACGAATCAGCAGCGACGGCGTCGACCGACGCCCGGAATCGCTGGAACACGCTGATTGGTAAAGCTTGTGGTGGTGCGCCCGGCAAGAGTCGAACTTGCGACCTTCGGCTTCGGAGACCGACGCTCTATCCAGCTGAGCTACGGGCGCGTGAAGTGTGCTCTTCGATCAAAATCCTGCGGGTCGTGGCGCGCCGCAGGGACTCGGTCCCGCTCGCGTCGAGCCGTGAGGCGAGACGCGGCGTGACCACCGATTCCGGCCGGGCGCAGCCACCTCCGAAGGAGGTGGCGCGCCCGGCAGGACTCGAACCTGCGACCTACGGATTCGAAGTCCGGCGCTCTATCCAACTGAGCTACGGGCGCACGAAGACGAATCATATCACCCAGCGAGGCTTGCTTTTGAGCACGAGCAGGCTCCGTCCCGCCGGGGGAGTGCCTGAGTGCCGCCCTGCGGGCGGGCGGGTTGCGTTACCGGGAGTTGGCCCTGAGAATAGCCCGCGCAGGCGGGCCAGTTCGGTCGCGTCTGCCAGGAGACGCCATGACGCATCGGGTGCTTGCGGTCGTGTTCGCCACCAGCACGATTCTCGGAATGACGACCGGCCCGGCCGTGGCCGGCCAGGGGGGCCAGCCGCAGGGGCAGGCGCAGCCGCAGGCTCCTGCGCCCGACGCACCCCCGGTGTTCGAAGAGCAGGTCGTGGTGACCGCCTCCCGTGTGGAAGAGCAGTTGGTGAACGCGCCGGCCGCCGTCAGCATCATCAACAGCACGACCATCCAGAACTCCCCGGCCATGAACATCGGCGACCTGCTGCGGGCGGTGCCGGGCGTCAACGTCACCCAGGTGTCGGCGCGCGACGTCAACGTCAATACCCGGGGTGCGACGTCGACGCTGGCAACGTCACAGTTGGCCCTGGTGGATGGCCGGTCGATCTACCTCGATTTCTTCGGCATGGTGATGTGGGACTTCGTGCCGAGCAATCCGCGCGAGGTCAAGCGCATCGAGGTGATTCGCGGTCCGGCGTCCGCCGTCTGGGGCGCCAACGCCATGAGTGGGGTCGTCAACATGATCACCAAGACACCACGTGAACTGGCAGCCGAGGGTGGGTCGTTTCTGACGATCGGGGTGGGCGGGTTCCCGCGAAGTACGGAGGACGTGGAAAGCGACGCCGGCACTCTATTCTATGTCAACGGCTCACACGCCCAGGTCGTCAGCGACAAGCTGGCCTACAAGATCTCCGCCGGCTACTTCACGCAGGACGCGCTGCCGCGCCCCTCGGGCACGATTCCCAACTCGTTCAACACGCCCTACCCGGCCTATACCAACGAGGGCACCATCCAGCCGAAGTTCGACGTGCGCATGGATTACGCGCTCGCCGACAGCGCCACGCTCACCTTCAACGGCGGCGTGTCGGGGACCGAGGGGATCATCCACTCCGGCATCGGACCCTTTGACATCGAGACCGGCTCGTACCTCTCGTACTTCACGGCCCGCTACCAGAAGGGGGCGCGCCGCGTCGCCTTCTTCACCAACATCCTGACCGCCGATTCGACCAACCTGCTCTCGCGCGGACCGACGGGCGCCTTTCTCCCGCTGGCCTTCGACACCAAGACGTTCGACGTCGAGGCCGGAGACTCACGCGCCCTCGGCACCAAGAACGCGCTGACGTTCGGCGGCAACTTCCGCCGGAACACTTTCGACGTCTCGCTCGCGCCAGACGGCGACAACCGCAACGAGGGCGGGGCCTTCGTGCAGGACGAAATCTTCTTCGGCAATCACGTGCGCTGGGTGGTCGGCGGCCGCGTGGACAAGTTCTCGTCGATCGACGGCGCGGTGTTCTCGCCCCGCACGACGCTGCTGGTGAAGCCGGACGCGAGGAGCAGCATCCGCCTGTCGTTCAACCAGGCGTTCCGCGCGCCCTCGTTCATCAACAACCACCTGCAGGCGAGCCTTCTCAACGAAGTCAACCTGAGCCCGATCTCGCCGATCCTGTCGCGATTCATCTTTCCCGTGGCCGCCGTGGGCAACCCCGATCTGGAGCAGGAGTCGCTCACCGCCTACGAGATCGGCTACACCGGCGTGCTGCACCGGCGTGCCACCGTCACCGCCTCGGTCTACTGGAACAGGACCGAGGACGCGATCTTCTTCACACCCGTCACCTTCTACGGGCCGGCGAATCCGCCGCCGACCTGGCCGGCGTTCATTCCGCCGTTCGTGCTCGGCCTGCTGCCGACGCCGCTCCCGTCGCAGTACACCTATCGCAACCTGGGCACGGTGAAGGACAAGGGCTTCGAGCTGGGTGTCGAGGCGGTGGTGACCCGCGACGTGAACGTGTTCGCGAACTATTCCTTCCAGGCGGACCCGGTGATCGAGGGCTTCGACCCTCGCGAGGCCAATGCGCCGCCCACCAACCGCTTCAACGCCGGCTTCAGCGTGAGCCACGGCCGCTTCCTCGGGAACATGGACGTGAACTACAGCGGATCGGCCTACTGGCAGGACGTGCTCGACCTGCGATACGCGGGCACGACCGACGCTTACACGCTCGTGAACGGCACGTTCGGCGTGCGGTGGGCGGGCGAGAAGGTCGTCACCAGCCTCAAGGTCACCAACATCGCCAACTCCGAGGTGCAGCAGCACATCTTCGGGGACGTGCTGCGCCGCCAGGTGGTGGGCGAGGTGCGCTTCGCGTTCTAGAGGATAGCGTGGGGTCTGACGTGGCTGCGGGTCTTCAGACCCGCCAGTGACGGTCGATCTTGATGATCTCGAGCGGCACGCCCGACAGTACGACGCTCTTGAGCGTCTCGACGACGTCGTGAAGGCTCAGGCCGCCGTGGACCTGGAGTACCACTCCTGGGGTAGATTCTTCGAACAGCGACACCTGGATCCACAGCGTGGACCTGCAGCTGTGGATACCCTCGATGCGAAGCAGGCAGGTGTCGTCGCCGACTCGAACCACGCGGCTGTCGAGCGCCATGAACCAGGCATCTGCCTCGGTTCCGAGGGGGGCGTTCGTGGGGACAGCGGTCAGCGGGTGCAGGTCAACGACGTCCATGGCGTGGTGTCCAGCGACCCAACTATTCACAAGAAGTGCCACGCGGCCGGGCGCGGCAGGGACGCTGCGCCAGCGGCCCGCGGGCGCGCGATTCGTCAGGGAATTCAGATGTTCTGCCTGAACGAGCAGCCTTCCGGCCTGATTTATGAGGTGGTGAAGGTGCCGAAACTGCGACCTTAGTTCGGTCCGCCCGTTACATAACGTTAAACCCCTTTTCGAGCCAGCGCGGGCTAGCCCACAGCGCATGCCACGGCCGCATCGCGGGCGGCTGCTAGCATTGCCTGCATGCCGTCCGGAACCAACCGCATCATCGTCACCGTCATCGGCCGCGACCAGGTGGGCATCATCGCGGCGGTGTCGGCCGTCCTGGCCGAGGCCCACGCCAACATCGTGGACATCTCGCAGACGACGCTCCAGGAGTTCTTCGCCATGATCATGATGGCGGACCTCGAGCAGGCCACGCTGCCGTTCGCCGAGATCAAGCAGCGCCTCAACGCCAAGGGCGAGGCCATGGGCCTGCGCATCGACGCGCAGCACGAGGCGGTCTTCAACTACATGCACCGGGTCTAGGCTGGCGAGGCTCCGGCACATCTCCATGTGCGCCTCCGCCTCGCTCAGCGCTGTGTTCGATTGCCCCCCGTTCGGCGGGGCGTAGGAGCGGTTCCGACATGCCGATGCAGTTCTCCGCACAGGAGATCATCGAGACCATCCGCATGGTGCAGATGGAGAACCTCGACATCCGCACCATCACCATGGGTATCAGTCTGCGCGACTGCGCCCATCCCGATCTCGCAGCGGTGGCCGACCGCGTCTACGACAAAATCTGCCGCCTGGCCAGCCGCCTGGTACCGGTCGGCGAGGAGATCGAGCGCGATTACGGCATTCCCATCATCAACACGCGCATCTCGGTGACTCCCATCGCCATGGTGGCGGAGAGCGCCGGCGGGGGCGACTACGTGCTGGTGGCGCAGGCCATGGACCGCGCGGCCCGCGAGGTGGGCGTGAACTTCATCGGCGGCTTCTCGGCGCTCGTGCACAAGGGCACCACCTCCGGTGACGACGCGCTCCTCGCCTCGATTCCCGAGGCGCTCGCGGCCACCGAGCGGGTGTGCGCCTCGGTGAACGTGGGCACGACTCGGGCGGGCATCAACATGGACGCCGTGGCCCGGCTCGGCGGGATCATCTGCGACACCGCCGTGCGCACCGCCGACCGCCACGGCATCGGCTGCGCCAAGCTCGTGGTGTTCTGCAACGCGGTGGACGACAACCCCTTCATGGCCGGCGCGTTCCACGGCATCGGCGAGCCCGAGTGCGTCATCAACGTCGGCGTGAGCGGGCCGGGCGTGGTGTGCATGGCGGTGAAGAAGGAGCCCGAGGCCGATTTCGGCGCGCTGGCCAGCATCATCAAGCGCACCGCGTTCAAAGTGACGCGGATGGGCGAACTGGTGGGCCGGGCCGCGTCGGAGAAGCTCGCCGTGCCGTTCGGAATCGTGGATCTGTCGCTGGCTCCGACACCGGCGCAGGGCGACAGCGTGGCGCGGATTCTCGAAGCGATGGGGCTCGAGCGCGTGGGCACGCACGGCTCGACCGCGGCGCTGGCGCTCCTGAACGACGCGGTGAAAAAGGGCGGTGCGATGGCGTCCAGCTATGTCGGCGGGTTGTCGGGCGCCTTCATTCCCGTGTCCGAGGACGAGGGAATGATCGAAGCCGCCCGCATGGGCGCCATCAGCATCGACAAGCTCGAGGCCATGACCTGCGTCTGCTCGGTCGGTCTCGACATGATTGCCGTGCCCGGCGACACGCCGGCGTCCACGATTGCGGCCATCATTGCCGACGAGGCCGCAATCGGGATGATCAATGCGAAGACCACCGCCGTACGCATCATTCCGGTTCCGGGCCGTGCGGTCGGGGAGGTCGTCGAGTTCGGGGGGCTGCTCGGCACCGCGCCGATCATGGCGGTGCACCGGTGGTCGAGCGCGGGGTTCATCGGCCGCGGTGGCCGCATCCCGGCTCCCTTGCAGGGGCTGGGCAATTAGTACGTGGCCGCAGGTTTCAGACCTGCCTGCGCGGCGGGTCTTCGCGTACGTGGCTGCGGGTCTTCAGACCCGCCCTTACCAGCCGACGCGGGAGAGCGCGCGCGAGAATGCCTGGTGGATCGAGCGGTCGTGGAGCTTGCGGACCATCACGACGAACGCGAGCTCGGTGAGGACGGCCGCAACGATGACGAAC
>DATMDI010000141.1:0-2310 GCA_035557875.1 Vicinamibacterales bacterium | reverse complement strand
GGCGCGGCGCTCGTCGGCGGCGGACCGCAGCCGCGACCGGGGGAAATCTCCCTCGCGCATCACGGCGTGCTGTTTCTCGACGAGCTCCCCGAGTTCCACCGCCACGTGCTCGACCTGATGCGCCAGCCGCTGGAGGAAGGGCGGGTCACCATCGCCCGCGCCGCGCGCAGCGCGGTGTTCCCGTCGCGTTTCATGCTCGTCGCCGCGATGAATCCCTGCCCCTGCGGCTACGCCGGCGACGAGCGTCGCGTGTGCCGCTGCTCGCCGGCGCACATCGCCCGCTACCACGCGCGGGTGTCGGGGCCGCTGCGGGATCGGATGGACCTCATCGTCGACGTGCCGCCGGTCCCTGCGGCCGCGCTCGACGAGCCGCGCGGCGGCGAGGATTCGGCCGCGGTCTGTACGCGGGTCGTCGCCGCGCGAGCGATGCAGTGGCAGCGCTACGGCGAGGCCGGACCGCGCGCGAACGCGGAGCTGGCCGGCCGCGATGTCGCGCGTCACTCGCGTCCCGGCGCCGACGGCCGGCGGCTGCTCACGCAGGCCGTCCAGACGTTCGGGCTCAGTGCGCGCGGCCACGCCCGCGTGCTGAAGGTGGCGCGGACGATTGCAGATCTGGCGGCGTCGGATCGGGTCGAGGCCGACCACGTCGCCGAAGCGTTGCATTACCGATTGGCGCAGTGACGGGCTGGGTGCGGAGAGCTGTGGTGTCACATGCAGGCAGTAGAGTCGAAGACGTCCCGGCGACGGTTCGTGGGGTCGGCGCTCACCCTTGGTGCCGGGACCGCGATCGGCGCGACGATGTCGTTCCCGGGAGCGGCGGTCATGGCCACTCCCGGCAGAGGTCCCGATCTCGTGCACGACGAGCTCGTGCGCCAGATGAAGCATGGCGTCCGCGCGCTGCGCGGGCCTCGCGGCGGCGAAGCCGCGAAGCGGCTGGCCGCGACCACACGGGTGCTGGCGGCGCACCAGCAGGCCGGGGGCGATGCCGAGCTGCGGCGGCGCCTGCAGGCAGCCGTTCGGCGGGATGGGCGGGAGGCGGTCTTGCGCGCCGAAGCGAATCCCAGAATGCTGGCGGCCGAGGCCCGCGAGTTCGGATTCGATCTGCCGCCGATCGCCGAGCCGTTCGACCGGAAAGCTCGCGAGCGCGCGCTCGACACGATGTTGAAGCAGGGCGCGAGCCCGGCGCTGCTTGCCGCGGCCGACGCGCTCGAGCGGTTGGCGCCCGCGCTGGAGCGGGGCGGGGTGACGACGGTGGCGGCGCGCGACGCTGAGGCGTGTCCGAACCTGAACGCACAGCTGCTGTTTCTCGAGTTCGTCGCGATCACCTCGTGTTTCTGGAACCCGATTGCGTGCGCCGGTTTCCAGGGCGCTTACTGGGGTCTGAAGTTGAGCATCTATCTGGCGGGTTGCTGAGGAGAACCGGATGACACCGAAGACGATGGTCGCGTTCAATCTCGCTGGCACCGTGATCTTCGTCTCGGTGTTGTACTGGCTGGGGCGGGACCGCTCACCGTTCGCACTGGCACGGTGGGTGGCCCTGTTTGTGTCAGCCATCGTCCTGCCCATGTATTGGTCGGGCAAGGTGGAGGCGGAGCTGGCCCGTCTGCCAGGGCCGCTGCCAGTGCACCTGCGGCGGGCAGCGCTCTATCCCGTAATGGTCGGGATCATGACGCTCTGCGCCGCCGCTGCCCTTTTCGATCGCAGTTCGTGAGCTCGTCCGGTCATTCGACCGATGTTCGCCTAGGGATCTCCGGCTTGGGAGCCCAGCAGGCGTGTGGTAGGCTCGTCTTGAAGTTCCTGCCTTCGGGCACGATCCGGGCTTCACCCAACATTACTGACTGATGCTGAACTGGCGATACACGATTGTCGTCGCTGAGAGCGATGGGCTGGAGCGCAAGGTCCGACTGTCGCTCGGACCGGTGCTCATGGTCGTCGGCGCTGTCGTCACGTTACCTGTCCTGATTGGCTTGGGCGCAGCCTGGAAGGCCAAGAACGACGTGGCTGGGCTGTACCAGAACCAGCGCGCGCTCGAGCTCGAGAACTCCAACTTCCGCCAAGCCACCGCGGCGCTGTCGGGCCAGATCGAATCGCTGCAGTCGGCCATTACCGACCTGGGCGTGCGCGCCGCGATCGAGCCCAACCTGGCCAAGGCCATGGCCAACCTGCCGGCCTTCGTGAAGGCCAAGGCGATGGGCGGCGGCACGTCTCAGGCGCGTAAAGTGAACGCGTCGTACGCCGCCACGCTCGCCGCGCTCACCAATCCCGACGACACGTTCGGGCTGCTGCGCACGCTGCTCGAAGGTCTCGAAT
>DATMDI010000140.1:0-4589 GCA_035557875.1 Vicinamibacterales bacterium | reverse complement strand
ACCCGAATACCGATGTACTGGTCGTAGGTCATCAGGCCGACTGGGATCTCGACCGCATTCGGTTGGCCCGAGTTCAGCACAAGCCCTGCGCCCACGATGGACTGCTGCCCCACGGGACGAACCGTGTCGAGATCCAACCCTGGCCCGATGCTGTAGTGCTGCTTGCCTGGGATAGTGGGGAAGTATTCGCCCGCCGCCCGTGCCGCCGTCAGCGGATCGAGCGACCAGCCACCGATCAGCAACTGGAGGCGGCGCAGGGCGTCTGTCATGTCCTCGCCGCGCGCCGCATCGCCCGCGCCCAGGACGCCCAGATCCTGCATCGACGTGCGGATTAGTGTCGCCGCCGTAATCCCCATCGCTGCCCCCTCGCCCGCCTGCGGGCGGCTATTCCACGATGCGACGGCCGGTCTTCGGATTCAGGCGCGGCACGTCCGAGACGTGCTGCGCGGTGGCGTCCTCGACCTCGGCCTTCTCGGCCAGCGCCTTCTCGGACATGCGCCGATCCGCGAAGTTGGTTTCGGCGGCCGCGCGCGCCATTTCCCGGTCGCGGTCTTTCTGCGCGGTGACGGCCTCGCCCTGCGACGCGCGCCAGCCGTCCTGCTCCAGGACGCTGCGCTCGTGGTCGTTGTTCGCGACGCGGTAGTCGGTCACCTCGATCTTGCCGGGGCGTCCGGCGGGGTGCCCGGCCATGAACATCTGGCGCGGATACTCCTCGTAGACGTAAGGGCGGCCCGGCGCGCCATACAGCGTGTAGGTGGACTCCCACCGCCGCATCTCGACCGCGAAGCCGGACGCGGGATTGATCTGAATCGCGGGACCGTCGTAGTGGCTCTCTGCCATGTGGACTCCTCGAAAAGCGGCCGGGGCGGGCAACGCCCCGGCCGGAGTGTGCCTAGCTGAACGTGATCCCGTTGTTGCTCATCACGTTCCAGATCCCGCCAGCGGCGACGACCGTGAAGCTCGCGCCGATGAACGCGCCGAACGTGGCGGTGCTCGCCGGAGAGCCCGTGGCCCCGGTGCCGTATCCGCCACCGGCCGACGTGATGACGTGCGCGACCGCTGCCGCCGACGTGAACGTGAGCGCGAGCCCGTTCTGCGCGAACGTGGGCTTCGCCAGCGTGATCGCCGCCGGAGTCAGCTTGTGAAGCAGGAACGCGGTGTTCTGCCCGATGGCCGCCACCGCTTCCGCCGTCAGCGCGAGGTCGCCGCCGATGGTGCGCGTGGTCGGGGCCTGCTGCGTCGGGAACGTGCTCTGTCCCGGCGCGAGCGCCACCTGATCAAGCGGTGAGCCCGAGAACACGATGGACGAGAGCGCATCGTGCGCCACCGCCGTCGTGCCGTTGTCGCCGCGCCGCTTGACGCGGACCACCTTGGGCGCAGGCTGGCCGTCGATCAGCATCCACTCGCCGTCGATGCGCGCCTTCCAGTTCTGCAACCCCGACACGCCCACCGGCGGCAGGCCGGTCGCGTCTTGCACGGTGAGTTCGATCGCGTCCTTGGAGAACGCCGATGCGAGTGTCTGTGATGTCCAAGCCATAGAAGTCTCCTTGCCCTGTGGCCCTGTTGATTACGTCTGAATCCGAGCGGCGAAATACGGCTCGATCGCCGCAACGCCGATCAGGATGTCCACCCGCGACGGCTTCTGGTCCGTCTGGATGTTCCACTGTTCCGCCCACCGCAGCGACGCCTTGATGTCGCTGTTGGTGACGACCTTGGAGCGCGCGCCCGGCAGGTCGCTCGACAGCGGCGCGCTGACGAACGCGAACGCGGCCGGGTTGAACACGAACTGCTGCCGCGACGCCACCGCCGCCATGGTCTGCCCTGCGCCCAGCGGCATCGCGCCGATGAACTGCACGGGGGCCCCGTTCGCGGGCGAGCCCAGGACCGTCTGGAGCTGGCCGGAGGGGATGATGGCGGGGCTGATCGGCGCGGCGAGGGTGCCGGTGCCGCTCACGTCCGCCGTCAGGACGAACCGCTGCGCCTGTCCCGTGGACGTGTAGGACAGCGGATTCACACCCATCAGCGTCGGGATGTAGAAGGCATCGCCCTTCTTCAGCGCGTATGCGCCCAGGCCAGAGAGGTTGAGAACCGACCCCGTCTGGTTCGCGCCTGCGACGATCGGCGTCGAGGCCGCGAGCGTGCCCGACGTGTGGACCGGCAGGACGGCGTCGTAATACCACTCGTCAATGCCCAGGGCCATGGCCGAGAACTGCCCGGTGCGGAAGTACTCCTGATACTGCTTGCCGAAGAGCGCGAAGTTGTCGTTCAGCAGGACCGACTGCGCCATCGGGTCGATGACCGCGACGTAGCCTTCCGGCGTGCCGGTCATCTGGAGCAGCGCCACCGTGTCGGTCCACACCTTGTTGGTGACCGGGACGCCCGGCGCACCGACGACGTTGTAGATCGACTGGTAGACCTCGGCCCCGGCGACCGCGTCCGTCTTGTTCGCCAGCGCGACGCCCGCAGGCATCGTGTAGCGGTCCTGGACTTCTTCGATCTGGAGGGTGTCCTCGATGCTGCTCCAGCCCATGCCCACGTTGTACTGGTGGTTCAGGGTGAGCGGCACCGTCTGGTTCAGGATGCTCTGCTGAACGAGCGCCTGACCCTCGGTGACGGTCCACCGCTGCGGGGTGCGGACCTGGACGGTGTCACCGATTTGCGAGCCCTTCGGCTTGCTGTTCCATTCCTTGTTCCACTGGCGGTCGAAGTTGCCGACCAGTTTCAGCGAGTTGTCCCAGAAGAGTGCTGTGTCTTTCGTCACCCACGTCGGGGTGATGATGTAGTTAGCCATGGCCGCTCACACGGCCGCCGCGAGGCTGCAGGTCAGTTGCGTCGCAAGCGAGATCGGCGGGGCTGGTGGAACGCGGCCGCGTGCTCTGCCAACGACGCATCGTCCCCAGGCAATTCTCTGGGCGGCGCATCGGGCGCTGTCCGCACCGGATTCGGCGGACGAGGCGCGGGTCTTGGCGCAGGGGCAGTGGCCGATCCGGTAACTGCGGCCGAGAGCCCCAAAGACTGCAAGCGGCGTTGCACAAGCGCAACGAGGTCGGGTGTTGCGGGCCTATCGTAGGTCGCAAGCGTCAGTTCTTCAAGTAGTCCCGGCGTTTTCAGCACCGCGATCGTCAGTTTGGCGCTGTCGTTGCCGCTCCGCACGATGGCCTGCATGATGGCCGGGGTGATCGGGCGGCTGTCGTTGCGGAACTGGTCGATCAGCGGCTTGTGCGCCGGATCGACGGCGGCCGCCTGCATCCGCTGCCAGTGCGCCTGGGTCATCGCCGTCAGCTCGCCGTCCTGGGCCTCGGCGGCGCGCTGCGACTCGCGCTGGTGCCAGCGCACCATCTGGGCGTGCTGCTTCTTGTCGTGCGTGTATTCCGCCAGCGCCATGGTGTAGTCGCGCAGCGGGTCGGCCGACTGCTGGAACTGGTCGAACGTCGGCTCCTGGAGCGTAAACGGCGGCGGGGGCGGGGGTAGGGGCGAGCGCGACGCCTGCGGGACTGCCCCCGCAGGCGGCGCGGGCGACCCGGCTGCAGGCGGTGGTGCTCCCGCTGCCCGAGCCCCCCCGGCAGCAGGGGCGTCACTCACCGGCGGCGCGCCGCCGTTCTTGAGAATATCCCGCTCGCGTTCGGTTTCGCGCAGGCGGCGCGTCAGCTCCCGGATGCGCGGGACATCGTCGGCCCCGGCCTCCTGGGACAGCGCGCGGCGGCGGAATCCGCCCTTCTCGAAACGCCCGTCCGGCCGCCGGGGCGGCTCGTTCGCCTCGGTCGCCTCCTCGGGCTGCAGCGTCGCGCCGGAGGCATCCGCGCCGTTGGTGCCGCTGGGGGCGGGGGTGCTGGTGTCCTGGGGACGTTCGACGGGGACTTGGTCGGGGGATTCGGTCCAGCCGCCTGCGTCAGCGGTGGTGGTGGGACGGTCTACAACTGCCACAAGTGCCTTTCACGTCGCTACCGCGACGACTTCGCGACTTTCCACGGCTCCCCGATGAAGCGCACCCCGGCGCGGTGCCGCACCGGCCGGGATGCCCCGAGAAACCACAGCCAGCCGAACCTCGGGTCGAGCCGATACGCCTGCGCGACCGTCAGTTCAGCCATCATCTGTTCGCCCACTTCGCTAGACCGAACCCGGCGAGTGCCGACAGCAGGAGCGCGATCACGTCGATCAGGTCGAACGTCACCAATCAGTCGGCATCGGGTCACCCGGCCGCGCCGCCTCGTCCTGCGCCCGCTTCACGCCCTCGGCGTAGGGCATCTTCTCGATGCAGTGCCCCTCCGGCCCGATCTCCGCATCGCCCCGGTGGATGTACTCGCGGATGTGCTCGTCGCTCGTCGCCCACCACTCGTTGAACACCGCGATCACCGGCTTGCCGCAGTGCGGGCACAACAGGTCCGGCCGTAAGACCCCAGGCACAGGTCAATTCTGGTAGAGCGCCACCAGCCCGGTGGCCGTCGTCCCGGCCGCATTGATCCGGCGCGCGGCAATCGGCAGATACGTCCCCGCCGCGAGCGCGGTGAACGTGACCGCGACGTTGTTCTGCATGACCGCCGCGACGTTGCCGGTGCTGCCGACGAGAATGCCGCCGGTCACGCGCGGCA
>DATMDI010000139.1:0-6941 GCA_035557875.1 Vicinamibacterales bacterium | reverse complement strand
CGAGACCTTCGACTCCGAGGACGAGGCCGTGAAAAGCTTCGACCGCCCTTCCGGATCGACAGCACCCGCGGGCGCGTAGCGCCACTTCACGGCGGAGCGGTAGACCGCGGAGGAGGCCGAGCGACAACAGCGGTGTGCTAGGCTCGGATTCAAGCCGCTCATCCGCGCAACATGAGCGCGCTCCTCCACTCTCTCGGGACCATCTCGCATGTCATCCGTCCGTCTCACCTCGGCCAACCTGCACGACCCCGTTCTTCCGTTCGTCAAGCCGGTTCTGGTGACGCTCAGGGCGACGCAGACGATCGGCGACGCCCATGCCGCCGTGCGGGCCGCCCCGTCGGCGCGCAACGTCCTCTATTTCTACGTGCTCGACGACGACGATCGTCTGGCGGGTGTGGTGCCGATCCGCCATCTGCTCGCCGCCCCGCTGGACGAGCGCGTCAACCAGGTGATGATTCCCGGCGTCGTGGCCATCCCGAGCTGGGCTACGGTGCTCATCGCCAGCGAGTACTTCGCCACCCGCAAGCTGAAAGCGTTCCCGGTGATTCGCGACGACGGCACGCTGGTCGGGGCGGTGGACAACGGTCTCTTCACGGGCGAGGTCATCGACGTGGCCCGGGAAACCTACGACGAGATCTATCAGCTCCTCGGCGTCCACGCCACGGCGATGGGCACGCCCTGGACCTCGTACAAGGACCGCTTTCCGTGGCTGCTCTCGAACATCACCGCCGGGCTGCTCTGTGCCGTCATCGCCGCGCAGTTCGAGTCGCTGCTGGAGCACGTCGTGGTGCTCGCGCTGTTCATCCCGATCGTGCTGGCGCTGGCCGAAAGCGTCAGCATGCAGTCGGCCACCCTCACATTGCAGCGCCTCTCGACCGATTCGCTCACCCCACGGCGCATCCTGGCGGCGCTGTGGCGCGAAGCCCGCACGGCGATGTTGCTCGGGCTCAGCTCCGCGGTCCTGGTCTCGCTCGTAGTGCTGGCGTGGCGGCGGAACGTGATGGGGGCCCTGGTGATCGGCGCCGCAATCTCCATCTCAATGCTGGCGGCGTGCCTGTTCGGTGTGCTCTTGCCGACCCTGGTTCGGGCGGTCAAGGCTGATCCCCGGATTGCCGCCGGCCCCCTGGTGCTGGCGTCGAGCGACCTCGTCACCCTTGTGCTCTACCTGTGGCTGGGCACGATGGTCCTGGCCTGAACCTCCCTGCTGACAGGCCACGACACGTCTTGACCGCTCCGAGCGGGGCGGAGCCTCGTTACCAGCGGAATGCCGTTCGCGCTGCCTGGCCGGACAGGCGACTGGCCAACGCCGACGCGATCTCGCGCGACAAGTAGGGAATGTGCACACGGTGCGACAGTTCGCTGCCACCGGCCGTGTCCACCCGCACGCCCGCCATCGCCGCCCGGCGATCGAACGGCGACTCGATCGCCGTCACGGTCTGGATCTTCGCGACGGGTGCGATCGTCACGCTGCGCCACAACCAGCCGCCGCGCAGTGCGACGACGTCGTCGTTGGCCGCCCAGGCCAGATGGCGCACCTGCTGCCGGGCCACGAGCACGTTCAGGGAGATGACGGCCACCACGAGCGGCAACACCCGCCAGCCGAGGAACAGCAGCAGGCCAATGGACGGCAGGCCGGTGAGGAGCAGGTGCGGCTTGACCGCGCGCCGAAACGCACGCGGATGTACGCCCTGCCAGTCGAGGGTTGCAGGATCGGCCTGTGGCATCACTGCGGCGACGAGCGCGGGAACGGCCGACGCGCGAATGAGCGGCGCCAGGCGCTCGCGCGGGCGCTTGGGGCCGTCCTCGGGCCGGGACGCACCGCCGGCGGTTTCGACGCTCACCGACGTGCGCCCGAGCAGTCGCCGCAAGGGTGAGTCGCGGAGCGTCAGCGACTGGATGCGCCCCAGCGGGATCGTGGCCGTCACCCGCGTGAACAGCCCATACTCGGTGCGAAGGTCGTTGCCGAGACGCTCGAGGCGGAAATCGTAGAGCCGCCCGACCGCCCACACCATCGACAACAGCCTGACCAGCAGCACCAGACCCACCAGCCCGCCGGCCAGGACACCGATCTGCCAGAGCGGCGGCAACTGCCCGTTGGCAAGCTGACGTCCGGCGCCGCGCAGCAGGCCCGGCGCGTACAGCCCGCTGGTGAGACCTTCCCAGAACAGGCTCTGCAGGCCCATTTCCCAGAACGCGCCGTAGATCGCGGCGATCACCAGGAACCCGCGGTTCTCGAGTACGCCGAGGAGCAGCAGCTCGCGCACCGGCAGGTGCAGCAGCGTCTGCGCCGCGTCGCGCGACACAACGTCTTCGTCGGGCGTCGCCAGCGCGGGTGCCGGGGCGTCGGGCACGCCGGCCGCAGCGCGCGATTCGAACACACGCCGGCGCATCTCCTCGAACGCCGTCATGTGCAGCACGCTGATCCGCGCCTCGGGTTCCTTGCCGCCGCCGGTTTCGATGCGCACCTCGGCAACACCGAACAGGCGGTGCATCAGGGTGCGCGTGGCATCGAGGTTCTGAATCCGGCCGTAGGGGACGTGCCGCTCGTTGCGGAAGAAGAGGCCCGACCGGATGACCAGCTCGCCGCCTTCGTAGCCCACGCGGAACGTCAAATACCGAACGACGGCGGCGATCGTCGCCGGGATGAGAAACACCAGCAGCCAGACCTGCCAGTTCTCCAGATCGAGGCTGTCGGGCAGCCAGGAGTTCATCCACCGGCCCGGCCACCAGGGGCCGCCGCTGCCGGCGCCAGCCGCTGGAGACGACCGCAGGCTCGAGACCATCAGCACGAGCGCCGGCAGCGCGAACGCCCGGAGGCTGCCGGCCAGCGCGAACAGGATGGACGCCGGGTGCAGACGGTGCTCAGACGGCATCGTTGCGATCGGCGGGCAGCAGGTGGTCGCGGATGCGCCCCGCGACCGCGTGTTCGAGGCCGGAGAGGGTGACCTCGGAGTTCGCGGTGCCGGCGGTGTGGATGACCAGCGTGCCCAGCCCGAACCGGCGCTCCAGTGGACCCTGTGACACGTCGGTATGCTGCACCCGTGAGCGCGGCACGCTGGTCACTTCCCGCCAGTAGACGCCGCGGCGGATCTCGATGCCCAGGCCGTCAACCCGATACGACACGTGGCGATACGCGATCGCGGGCCACCGCCGCAGTTGCCACGCCGACACGCCAACCAGCACCAGCCACATTGGCACGAGCACCAGGCCTGGCCACAGACGCCCGCTGGCGATCCAGAACGAGAGCGTCGCGACGAGCGACACGCCCGCGAGGACAACGGTGGCGATGGCACTGTGAATCTGCCGCAGCGGCACGTAGCGGGGATCGAGCGGATAGTCGATGCCGTCGGCAATGGTCGAACGCTCGGAGTCGGTCACGGATGGATTCACAGACGTTTCGAGGACTGGTGTCGTTCCAGAGCTGGCGTCGCCAGGGTTGGGGCCCATCATTCAGCCGTTCTTACATCAGATACAGCGTTTTCTACGCCGGGAACGCTGAGATCGCTCGAACCTTGGGCCAAACGCCTGGCACCAGGGTTGCTCTCCCCTGACTTGGGACCTGACGAGCCTGTTCGCTCGCGGCCGCCGGCCATGCTGCCGCGGTTCCAGAGTGTGCCGGTTGAGATTGACACGGAGGATGACATGAGCAGAACCGCTCGCGACGTGATGACGGCCGACCCGGCGTGCTGTTCGCCGCAGACCACGCTGGACCAGGTGGCAAAGATGATGGTGCTGAACGACTGCGGTGAGATCCCGGTGATCGACTCGGCCAATCGACCCATCGGCGTGATCACCGACCGGGACATCGTGTGCCGGGTGGTCGCCGACAGCAAGAACCCGATGGCTCACACCGCCGAGCAATACATGTCGCAACCGGTCCTCACGGTAGAGGCCGATGCGGCGATGGACGATGTGGTTGCGCTGATGGAAAAGCACCAGATGCGGCGGGCGCTGGTCGTGGACGAGACCGGCAGCTGCACCGGCATCATCGCCCAGGCCGATCTCGCGTGGACCGACGACGCGCACGACGTCGCCGAACTGGTGCGGGAAGTCTCGCGCGACACCGGTCGGGCATCGAAGTAATTCGAACGGGCGAGCATCGCACTTGCAAGGGCCGCCTGAAGGCGGCCCTTGCAGCTAAAACTTGATCGGCGTCTGGCCGAGCAGCCGGCGGCCGAGCAACTGCGAGTTGGAGGTCTGGAACGACTGCTCCAGCGTCACCACGACGCCGAGCCGCCCGCGACCCACCTGGCTCCAGTGTGCGCCGCCGAAGACGTAGCGGCGCTGCGAATCGCTGTCCTTCTCCTCGTCGGGATCGACGAAGTCCACGCCGCCGATTCCCGCCCAGCCGGTGGGCCGTGCCGCCCTTCGCCGAAGAACGAGAGGCCGCGGCGCTGGACGTCGACCGCGACGAACGGGTTGTCGGTCGCCGAGAGATACTGCGCCGTGGCCATGACGTGGGTGTTTTCGTAGCTGCCCACCACGATGGCGACGTTGCGCGGACGGTCACGTGCGTACCAGCCGTACTGATAGAAGCCGGAGATGGTGACGTTGCCGGCCGGGCTGTCCGGGTCGAACGGGCGGAACGTCGCGCGGCCGTCTATCGCCTTGTACACCGACTCCTCGAACGTGAGCCAGGGTGCGATACTACGGCGCGAGGCTGCGATGGACGAACGTGCGCTGTTCACGAAGTTCTGGGAAAACGAAGTCAAGACGACCCGCAAGGTCATCGCGCGCATCCCGGAGGGATCCGACTATCGGCCCGACCCGAAGTCGCGCACGGCGGGCGAGATCGCGTGGCAGATCGCCTGCGAGGAACTGATGATCATCGAGGCGGTCGAGAGCGGGAAGGCCGAGTGGAAGCCGCCCGCTCAGCCGGCCACCATGAGAGAACTGCTCGACACCTACGAGCGGCAGAGCGCCGAGATCATCCGGCGTTGGCAGGCGCTCCCGGACGGCCGGTGGAACGGGACGCTGGAGTTCTTCGGCGGCCACCGCCCGGCCGCGGCGATGGCCTGGAGCTTCCTCTTCGACATCGTCCACCACCGCGGGCAGATTTCCACCTACCTGCGCCCGATGGGATCGACGGTGCCGCAGATTTATGGACCGAGCGGCGACGAACCTTAGCCGTTGCTGGCGGCGGCATCCCGTGAAACGCCTCTACTCCAGGAGAGGTAGACTCATACGGATGCAGGCTGGGCCCACGAGAGCCCCGCCGAGGGAGAGCACATGAAACGCCTCGTTCTGGGAGCCGTGACGGCGCTGACCGGCGCCGCAATCTTCGCCACCACCGCTCTATCCGGCCAGGGCCGCGTCGACTCGCCCGGTGTCATGACCGCTGACGGGGGCGTACCGGCGCTGGGCAGCTACAAAGTGCCGAAGACGCCATGGGGCGAACCCGACCTCCAGGGCACGTACAACGCCAACGACCTGCAGGGCATTCCGATGCAGCGGGCGCAGACGGTCGGCACGCGCTACAAGTTGAGCGACGATGAGTTCAAGCAGCGAGTCGCGCAGCGCGACCAGAACGTGGCCAACGACAACAGCGACGAGTTCTCGCTCGATCGCGCCGAGGAGTTCGAGGCCAGGTTCGGTACCGTGGGCGGCGCCGTCTCGCCACCCCCGCACTGGCTCGAGCGCGCCAGGAGCGTGAGCCGCGTGTCCGCGTATGTGATCGAGCCTGCCGACGGACGGATTCCGGCGTTGACGCCGGCCGCGCAGGCCGCTGCCGCCCAGCGTCAGCAGGCGCAAGCCGCCCGCCGTCGCCAGTTGAATGGCATCGAAGCCGAGTGGACCACCGATCGCAGCAACTACGACCGCTGCATCAGCACCGGCGTCCTGAATTCGGTCACGCCGAAGATCTACAACTCGGGCAGCCGCATCGTCCAGGGGCCGGGCTGGCTCGCGTTCCAGAACGAGATGATTCACGAGACGCGTGTCATTCCGACCGACGGCCGCAAGCAGGTGGGCGCCTCGGTCAGGAACTGGATGGGCACCTCGGTTGGCCGCTGGGAAGGCGATGTGCTGGTGGTCGAGACGCGCAACATCAAGCCCGAGTCGGTCGTCAACCAGCAGCCGCTCTCGGATGAAGGCGTGCTGATCGAACGGTTCACGCTGGCCGACGCGGACACGCTCGACTACCGCATGACCGTGAACGACCCGAAGGTCTACACCGCGCCGTGGACGCTGCGGCTGCCGATCCCACGCGAAGAGAGCTACGGCTATTTCGAGTACGGGTGTCACGAAGGAAACTACGCGATGCCCAACCTTCTCGCCGGCTCGCGCGCCGAGGAGAAGCGCCGCGCCGAGGCAGTGGCTCGCGGAGAGAAGATTCCGGAGTACGTGGAACCGGCCCGCGGTGGCGGGGCCGGCCGTGGCGCTGGCGCCGGCGGCGGGCGCGGCGGCAACTAACTGGCGTTCCTCTCGTTGGGGCGGGTCTTTGGACCCGCCCAGTCTTCAGGCCCGCCCGCTAGCAGCCGCCGACGCGCACCGCAGCCACGCCGCCCGGCCGGGCGATCTCGTGGGTCACCGCCCAGCGCGTGCCGTCCTTCGCCACGCACACGGTCGCGCTGAAGGCGTCACCCACCTTGAACGAGTCGCGACTGAGCCCTGCCTGCGCCAGCCCCTGCGGGTTCCGCGTCTCGACGTTCCAGCCGCTGGTTGAGCCGTCGCCGCGCCGTGTCTCCAGCCGAAGGATCACGTGCGGTTCCCGCCACTCGACCCGCGTGAGCGTCCCTTGAAGCGTGACGAGCTTCGAGGTGTCGAACAAATGCACGACGGTGTGATGGGCGGACAACGCCGAGACTGACGCGAGCAGCAGTCCTGCGGCGACGGCAACGCGGGCTCTCATCGACCGGCTCCAGTCTCCATTCGAGTCAGTGTAGCGCCGGGCAGACACTCGAGCGACTGAAGAATCGCTGAACTCTTCGTCAGACTCCGAC
>DATMDI010000138.1:0-2072 GCA_035557875.1 Vicinamibacterales bacterium | reverse complement strand
AGAGTCCGAGCAGCTGCAGCGTCGTGGTGCCGGCCGGCGTCGAGGCGAGCTGGCCCCGCTGGTCGGACGGCGTCGCGTCGGGATTCTCGGTGCGCACCGGCGCCGAGGCCTGCGTCAGCGTCCAGTCGCTCCCCGACTGCTGCAGGCACCCGATCACCTGCACGAGCGTGCCGGTGGTGATCGACTGCGGCGCCGCCGCGGCCTTCGAGGCCTCTCGCGCGATGAAGGTGGACGTGAGGAGCGCCGTGTCGGCCGTCAGCGCCGTGTCACCGGCCGGAAACTTGTTGGCCTGCAGGATGTAGGCGACGAGATTCAGATACTCCTCGCTCGTGAGCGAGGCGGGCTGGTTGCGCGGCATGCGCGTCTTGATCTCGCTGTACAACTGGTTGAGCGTCTGGAGCTCCCACTTCTTCGTGAAGGCATTGCCGGCCAGCTCGGGGCCCTGTCCGCCGCCGTCGCGTCCATTGAGATCCTTGGCGTGGCAGCCCGCGCACGACACTTCGTAGGTCGTCTTGCCCTGCGCCGCCTGTTCCGCGGTGTAGACCTTGTCCCACACCGTCTTGCGGCCCTGTGCACCGACCGGCGCCTCCTGCGCGACCCACGTCGCGGCGGAGACAGCCACGGCGATCCAGGCGACGAACATCCCACGCGCCATCGTTCCCCCTCCCGCTGCCAGGCCGCCTGAAGGCGCCCCCCACATTTACGTTTGCGGCTTCTTCGCGTACGCGTCGAGATGCTCGATCGCCGCGCTCCAGGCCTGCTTGGCCACGTCGGCCTTGTAGATCTTGGCCGCGCCCGGATCGTGGAAGCCGCGCCCGACGCCGGGAAACACCTTCGCCGCGTGCGGCTTGCGGCCGCCCACCGTGACCTGGGCGAACCGCTCTGCCGCGCCGCTCGTGTCGGGGTCGTCGCCAGCCAGGATCGCCAGCACGGGGGCGGACGTCTTCGCCAACGCCGGCAGCGTCAGCTTCAGATCCGGAGAGAACACGACGCACGCGGCGACATCGGTGCGGCCGGCGGCAGAGAGCACCGCCTGCGTGCCGCCCCAGCCGAAGCCGACCAGTCCGGCACCGCGGCCGCCGCCGCCGCCGTGCGACTTCACGAAGGTCAGCGCGCTGACCACCTGCGGCGTGACCGCCGCCGCGGTCGTCGCCGTGACCGCCTTCTGGACTTCGGCATCCACGTTGCGGAAGCTCGCCACGCCGCCCTGCGGCGACAGCAGGTCGGGCGCCACGACGGCGTACCCAGACGTGGCCAGATTACGGGCCATGCCGCGCGCACCGGTAGTCAACCCCGAGAGGTCGTGCAGCATCACCAGGCCGGGATGGGGGCCCTTGGCCTTCGGCTGCGACAGATAGCCGAGCGTCATCGCGGAGCCGCTGCGAAAGGCGACCGCGATCGAGTCGAGCGAGTTGTCGAATTCGGAGGGGATCTCGACCTGGGCGTCGAGCGCGGCGCCAAGGGCCCACACTGACGCAGGAACAGCGACGGCGGCGGCCGAGAGGCGCCGCACGAACTCGCGGCGGCTCTCCATCACTTCTTCTCGCGTTCGATCACGGTGGAGGCGAGTGCCGGCGAATCCGCCAGCGGCTGCGCGCCGGCCGGGAACATGTTCGTCTTGAGGATGTACGCCGTAACGTCGGCGTAGGTCTTGGCCCCGAGGCTGCCGCGGCTGTCTTGCGGCATGTTCTGGGTGATGTAGTCGAGCAGTTCCTTCACGCTCTTCCCGTACCACTTGGAGAGGAAGTCGTTGGTGGCCAGCGGCGGCACGTCCTTGATCGAGTCGCCGCTCAGATCGTGGATGTGGCAGTTGCCGCAGTTGTATTCGTACTCGTCCTTGCCGCGCGACGCCTGCTCCTCGCTGTAGACGCCGTCCCAGACCGACTTCTTCTCCTGCGCGCCCACGGGCACGACCTGACCGATCCAGATGCCTGCCGCCGCCGCGGCCGCCATGGTCGCCGCGACGAACCCCGCCCGAGTCACGACCGGTTTCATCGTCGAGCGCTCAGCGGTCGCAGCCGGAGGTCACCGACCGCAGGGCCGTGACGTCGAGACGGGTCTCGCCCGGACTG
>DATMDI010000137.1:0-13333 GCA_035557875.1 Vicinamibacterales bacterium | reverse complement strand
AGCCGATCTCGCACCGGATCGATCACATGCTGTCGGGCACCCGGGCGAACATCGCCGTCAAGGTCTTCGGCGACGATCTGGGTACGCTGCGCCGTCTGGGCGAAGGGGTTCGTGAGGCCATGTCCGGCGTTGCGGGCGTCGCCGACCTGTCGCTGGAACAGCAGATGGACGTGCCGTTCGTCCGTTTCGTGCTCAACCGGCAGGCGATTGCCCGCTATGGACTGCGGCCGGCAGCAGTCGCCGAAGCCATCGAAACCAGCTTCTCGGGGGCGACGGTGGGCCGTATCTTCGATCGCGGGACGGCCTTCGACCTGGTCGTGAAATTCGATTCGTCGAGCAGCCAGGACTTCGATCGCGTCGCCGACCTTCCGATCGACACACCAGGAGGGGGGACGGTCCCGATTCGCATACTGGCCGACGTGCGGCGCGAGCAGGGGCCGAACATGGTGCTCCGCGAGAACGTGCAGCGGCGCATCGTCATCTCCTGCAACGTCGCGGGCCGCGATCTCGGAAGCGTCGTTGCGGACATCCGAAACGTGGTGACCCAGTCGGTGCCGTTGCCTGCAGGCTATCGCGTCGAGTACGGCGGGCAGTTCGAAAGCGAACAGAGTGCATCCCAGCGGCTGATCGGTCTGGGGGTATTGGCGTTCGCGGGGGTGTTCATGCTTCTGGTGATGGCATTCGGACGGGCTCGGGACGCGATCCTGGTCATGGTGAACCTGCCGTTGGCGCTCATTGGGGGTGTCGTCGGCGTGTTTCTGTCAGGCGGCATTCTGAACGTGGCCACGATGATCGGGTTCATCACGTTGTTTGGCATCGCCGCACGGAACGGGATCATGCTGATTTCGCATATTCATCACCTGATCGAGGTGGAGGGAGTGACGCACTTCCGTGACGCGATCGAACGCGGGGCGCAGGAACGCCTGGTGCCGATTCTGATGACGGCGATGGCGGCCGGGCTGGCTTTGATTCCCCTCGCGCTCGGTGGCGGGAAAGCCGGGAGCGAGATTCAGACGCCCATGGCAATCGTGATCATGTGCGGGTTGACGACTTCCACGCTGCTCAACATGTTCGTCGTGCCGACGCTGTATTTGAAGTACGGCAAACCGTCCGCCGGCACGCCGGCTGCGACGCATGCGGTGTAGCTCACGCTTCTCGAACCGGCGTGGTCTAATCGTGATCGCTTCCGCCGCGGACTGGGGAGGCGGGTCCCGGGAGGGTCGATGAGAGCCAGGAGGATTGCCGCGGGTGTGCTGTTGATGGCCGCCTCGGTGTACACGGCGGGCCATTTGGTTGCGGGCACGATTGTGCCGGGCCAGCGTGGCGACGCGCCGTCGCCCATTGCCTGGGTGACGATTCCCGCCGGGACTTTTCAGATGGGCTGCGTGCCTGGCGACCGGGAATGCAACACCGACGAACAGCCGCGGCACGCGGTCACGATCTCGAAGAGCTTCGAGTTGATGGCCACGGAGGTCACGGCCGGCGCCTATTCCGCGCTGATGGGCGAGGTCGACGAGCAGCCGCCGTGGAGCACCACGCCGGACCATCCGGTCGTGATCGTCACCTGGGAGGAAGCGGACGCGTTCTGTCAGAAGGTGGGTGGACGCCTTCCGACCGAGGCCGAGTGGGAATACGCGGCGCGGGGAGGACGCGACGGCGCGATCTATCCGTGGGGCAACGAGACGCCCGCCGACGACCCGAGCCTGCCAAACGGCGCGGCGCTCGAAAGCGACCGGCCGCTGCCGGTGAAGTCCTACAAGGCCAACGGCTACGGCCTGTTCGACATTGCCGGCAACGTCTGGGAGTGGACGGCGGACGTCGGCACGCTCTACCGCGAAGACCCGGTGACCGATCCCCAGGGCCTCGCATCCGGCTCGACGCGCATCGTCCGCGGCGGATCGTTCGGCGACGCCGCCAGCAATCTAAGGGTTTCGAACCGTACGCCAAACCGTCCCGACCGCGTGAACGTGAACGTCGGGTTCCGCTGCGCGCGCACGCTGCCGAGCTGACGTTCGTGGGGGCCGCCTTTAGGCGGCCCGACCCGGGCCAGCTAGAGCTGGCCCCCACGACTGGGCTGGCCCCCACCCGACCATCACTCGCTGGCCGGCAGCCTGAGCGTGGCCCGCACGCCCCCGAGCGGCGAGCGCGACAGCTCGATCGCGCCGCCGTAGAGTTCGGCCAGGTCGCGCACGATCGCCAGGCCCAATCCAGTGCCCTCCATCTGCTCGTCGGCGCGCACGCCGCGCTCGAGCACCCGCGCCGCCATCTCAGGGGCGATACCGGCCCCGTCGTCGTCCACGGTGATGACGATCGCGGCTCCCACGGCTTCGCTGCCGGCCTCGACCCGTGACCGGCACCACTTGCAGGCGTTGTCGAGGAGATTGCCGAGCATCTCCTCGAGGTCTTCGCGCTGGCAGCGCACTGCGTGCGCCGGCCCCACTTCGGACCGCATCGCGATGGCCCGCTCGGCGTGCAGGCGCTCCAGGGTGCGGAACAGCGCGTCCACCGACGGCGCCACCAGACTGCGCATGCCCGGCACGTTGCCGGCCGCCGCGCGAGCGTGCGCGAGGTGGTAGTCGATCTGCCGCCGCATGCGCTCCACTTGCGCCGTCATCGACGAGGCGAGCTCCAGGTCGCCCGAGGCGGTGGCGCGGTCGGCGTCGCGCGCCAGCACGGCCAGCGGCGTCTTGAGGCCGTGCGCCAGGTCGCCGGCCTTGGCCAGCGCGCGTTGCACGCGCGCTTCGCGCTCCGCGAGCAGCGCGTTGAGATCGTCCACGAGCGGCTGGACTTCCGATGGATAGAGGCCGCCAAGCTGGCGGTCCTCGCCGCGGTGCATCGCGTTCAGCCGCGTGTGGAGCAGGGTCATCGCCCTGAGGCTGCGGCGGATCTGCCAGGCGCCCGTCATCATGGCCGCGCCGCCGAGCGCCAGGACGACGACCATGTCGATGCTCGCGAAAACCCGGTAGACCAGCATGTGCGGCTCCGGATTGGCGCCCAGCAAGTGGATCAGAAGCACGCTGATCACGAAGAGCAGGCCCAGCGTCCACAGCACCGATCCCACGGCGAGCTGTGACCGGAACGAGGCGCGCGCCTTCACGCCGGATGCCCCTTGGCCGGCTGCGGTCGTCCCATCCGGTAGCCCAGGCCCCGGACGGTCTCGATGCTCGATGCCCCCAGCTTGCGGCGGAGGCGCGCGACGAACACTTCCACGGTGTTCGAGTCGCGCTCGAAGTTCTGGGCGTAGATGTGCTCGGTGAGCTCGCCGCGCGAGACCACCCGGCCCTGCTGATGCATCAGGTAGGCGAGGGTGCGGTATTCGTGACCGGTCAGGGTGACGGGGGCGCCGTCGAGCGTGACCACCGCCAGGCGCGGATCGAGCATGACCCGGCCACAGCGCAGCTCCGGCGCCGCATGCCCGTGGGCGCGGCGGATCAGGGCGCGGGTCCGCGCCAGCACCTCTTCGATCCGGAACGGCTTGGCCACGTAGTCGTCAGCGCCGGAATCGATGCCGTGCACCTTCTCGGACCAGGTGCCGCGCGCGGTCAGCACGAGCACCGGGACCGCCATCCCCGCGTCGCGCCACTGCCGAAGCAGCGTCAGGCCGTCCACGCGGGGGAGTCCGAGGTCGAGCAGCACGGCGTCGTAGTCCTCGGTACGCGCCAGGTAGTCGGCGCGGTCGCCGGACGCGGCCCGATCGACGGCATAGCCGGCGTTCTCGAGGGCCGCCTGGAGCTGCGCGGCGAGGGCGGTTTCGTCCTCGACCACCAGGATTCGCACCTGTCTCTTATAGCCCGGCTGGGGCTGAACGGGAGCTGAACGGCCGGTTCATGCGCCGTTCAGACGGCAGGGCGCATGCTGTGCCCCATGCTCGACTTCCTTCGCTACGACTTCGGCTACTCCTGGCCCATCACGCGCGGCCACCTGATCGTGTTCCTGGTGTTTGCCGCTGCGGCCGCGCTCTGCTACTGGCGCGGCTGGTCTCGCTGGATCACGGCCATCACCTCGGTCGTCGCGGTCTGGGCCCTGGCCGCCTCACTGGTCATGCACTACGTGATTCGGATCAACTCGCCGGTCACCCTGTCCACCGAGCGGTTCCTCGCCTCGAACACTGGTCGGGTCGTGGATCTGGGCGCCGGGTCGGGCCGGGCGACGGTGATGGTGCTGCGGGCGCGGCCCAACGTGACCGTTACCAGCCTCGATCGCTACACCGGCTACTACGGCATCGACGACAACACACCGGAGCGGCTGCGCCGGAACGCACAGGTCGCGGGCGTCGAGGACCGTCTGCAGGTTGAAATCGGCGACATGCGGAAGATGCCGTTCAAGGACGGCGAGTTCGACGGCGGGCTCAGCGTGGCGGCGATGGACCACCTGCGACGCGATGACATCCCGACGGCGATCGCCGAAACCGCCCGCGTGCTGAAGCCGGGCGGCGAGTTCCTGTTCGTCACCATCAACTCCGACTTCTGGGTGCACCTGATGATGCCGATGGCGATCCACGGGCACGGCGGCTACTGGGGCTCGCGCGCGAACGAGGCGCTGTGGCGTCAGCGCTTCAACGACGGTGGCTTCGATGTGGTCGAGACCGGCACGCGGCCGGCGGAGCTTTACCTGCTGGCGAAGAAGCGGGCGCTGGCGGCGGCGCGCTGATCGGACGGCTTGCCGCTCGCGAGCACGCTGCGCGTCGAGCGATCAGTCGAACCCGGTTCGTCCGTCCTGCCAGGCGCTGGACGGGCGCTCCGGCCGCGTTCGCGTGACGCGTTCCCGCGACTGCTCACAGGAGGTGCAGCGGAGGGCGAACGGCAGCGCGCGCAGCCGCTCGAAGGCGATCGGTTCCTCGCACTCCACGCAGCGGCCGTAGGTGCCGGCATCGACGCGCCGCAAGGCGGCGTCGATGCGCGCCACCGTCTCGGCCTTCATCTGCACCACCGCCAGATCGACATCGCTGCGTTGGTACGACTCCGCGACGTCCTGCTCGTCGGCCGCGCGCTCCTCGGCGCGCCCGGCGCGGACGTCGCGCATCATGCCCTGCATCTCCACCGTCAGCTGTTTGCGACGGGCTTCGAGCAGCTGCCGCAGTTTCCGCTTCTCGCCGGAGCCGGGCCGTGACGAGGGTTGCTTCTTCACGCCGACAGTCTAAAGGCGGTGCAGGCCTGGAAGATCTTAAGAATTCGTTAATTCTTTGTTAGAAACGATTCCAGCCCCGCGCTCGTAAAAGATTGATCACACGGCTCCGGATCTCGTCCCGGGTGGCGCGGACCTCATCGATCGGCCGGCCCTTCGGGTCGGCTAACGGCCAGTCGTCAGTCTGCAGGCCCGGCACGAACGGGCACTCGTCACCACAGCCCATCGTGATCAGCAGGCTCGCGGTCCGCGCCAACTCGTCGGTGAGCCGCTGGGGGCGGTTACCGGACAGGTCGATGTCCGCTTCGCGCATCACCTCCACCACAACCGGGTGCACCCGATCACCAGGCTGCGTGCCCGCCGAGACGGCCGTGGCTTGGGACGGATCAGCCAGCGCGTTGAACCAGGCGGCCGCCATCTGCGACCGCCCGGCGTTGTGCACGCACGCAAAGATCACGGTATTCATGCGCCGGTTCAGATGCAGCATCCCGGAGCACAGCAGGGCGCCGGGACCGGCTTCTGCGCCCGGATGAAGGCGCTGGCGATCTTGCCCTCGACCTGCGAGGAGAGCGCGTCCACGTCGAGACCGCCGGCGACCAGAAAGGTCCGCGCGTCGTCGAGGCTGTACTCGCGCCACGGCTCGACCGACACGTCGGCGAAGCCGGCCGCTGTCAGCTTGTCCTGGTACTCGCGGTCGTGCAGCGCGCCCGCGACGCAGCCGACCCACAGTTCCATGTTCCGGCGCACCTCGGGCGGCACCTCGCCGTGGAGCACCACGTCCGAGACCGCGAATCGTCCTCCGGGCTTGAGCACGCGAAATGCCTCGCGCAGCGCCGCGTCTTTGTCGGCGGCGAGGTTGATGACGCAGTTCGAGATGATCACGTCCACGGAGTCGTCGGGCAGGGGAATCGCCTCGATCGAGCCCTTGAGGAACTCCGCGTTGGTGACGCCCGCCTTGCGCTGGTTCTCGCGGGCGAGCGCCAGCATCTCGTCGGTCACGTCGAGACCATACACTTTTCCGGTCGGGCCCACCCGCCGCGCCGAGAGCAGCACGTCGATGCCGCCGCCCGAACCGAGGTCGAGCACCGTCTGGCCGGGCTCGAGCCGGGCCAGCGCCGTGGGATTTCCGCACCCCAGCGACACGGCCACGGCCGCGTCGGGCAGGGAGCCGGTCTCCTCGTCCGAATAGAGGTTCGACGTAATCGGGTCACCGCATCCGCACGGCGCCGGTCCGCAACACCCGACCGCGCCCCGCGCCTTGGCAATCGCCCCGTACTTTTCCTGCACCGCGTCCTGGATCTGCTGCCGCTCGCTCATGGTTTCCTCCTGCCTGCCTGCTCCAGGCACTATATGCGCCTAGGCGAATACAGATTACGTCCGTCGTGATATATTCGTCAAGGCAGATATAGAGAGGCAGACATGGATGCGCGCTTGGCAACGATGGAGCGGCTGTTCCAGGCCCTGGGCGACGTGACCCGGCTGCGGATTCTCGGCCTGTTGCTCACCGGCGAGGTGTGCGTGTGCCACATCCACGAGAGCCTGAAGGTGTCGCAGCCCAAGGCCTCGCGTCATCTCGCCTACCTGCGCCGGGCCGGGCTCGTGGACACGCGTCGCGAGGGGTTGTGGGTCTATTACCGGCTGGCTGACGCGGCCGACCCGGTCGTCGCCGCCGTCAAGCAGGCGGTCACGCACGCGCTGGGTCACATGCCGGGCGTCCAGCGGGACGCGCAGCGGTTGCAGCGCAAGAACGGTTGCTGCCTCCCGGAAGCCGCGGCCAATCCCGCCTACGCCTGCTGCGGTGCGCCCGCGGCGGCCAGGTCATGAGCGACTCGCCGGCGTCCGGAATCCGGATCGACCGCGCGACGCCGGCCGACGCCGGGGCGCTGCTCGCGCTCATGGAACGTGCGCACCTGCCGACCGACGATCTGGCGTCGCACCTCGACGCCGCGTTCGTGGCGCGCGAGGGCGATCGCATCATCGGGTCGGTGGCGATCGAAATCTACGCCGACGGCGGCCTGCTGCGCTCCGTCGCCGTCGATGCCGACCGGCGTGGCACCGGTCTCGGCGCCCGCCTCACCGCCGCGGCCATCGAGGACGCGCAGCGGCGCGCGCTGCCCGCGTTGTATCTGCTCACCACGACCGCGGAGCACTTCTTCCCGCGGTTCGGCTTCGAGCGCATCGGGCGCGAGGACGTGCCCGCCTCGGTGCAGGCCTCGGTCGAGTTCCGCGAGGCCTGCCCGGCCAGCGCGACCGTCATGAGGAAGCGGCTGCCCGCGTAATTCCCGCGGCCGCGGCGGGACCGTGCCCGTCATCTGACTGAATTCTGAAGCCGCGCGTAACAGGCCGGGTGGTAGACCCGTAGGGTGCGGCGCCCGCTAGAACCCGAAGATCAGGCTGACGCGCAGCGTTCGCGGCACGGCCGGGTGCACGTGGATGTCTTCGACGCCGCCGATCGGTTCGCCCTGCAGGCGCGAGGCGAAGTAGTAGTCGATGTCGCTCACCTGGGCATCGAGCAGGTTGTAGACCTGGATGTTGGCACGCAGGGCCCTGATGAACTGGTAGCCGCCCTCGGCGTTGAGCAGCGTCGTGGCGCTCGACCGCACCGAGTTGTCCTGGACGAGCGCGCGCGGACCGAAGTAGCGCAGGCGCAGGCTGCCGAAGGTGCGATGGAAGTTGTCGATGCTGGCGCCACCAGAGACGACCGTGTTCACCGCTTCCGGCACGTACTGCCCGGCCGGATCGAACTCGACGAAGCGGGCGCGCGACAGCGACAGGTCGCCGTCGAAAATCAGCCACGGCTTCGGGCTGTAATAGTTCGCGAACTCCACCCCGGAGCGCGTGCTCGCGGGGCCCGGCTCGGTGGCGCCGATGTCGCCGTTGTAGACGAGCTCGGAACCAAGGCGCAGCGTCCAGAACGACACCGTGCTCTGCAGGTGAGGCACGAGCACGGTTCTGACACCGAGTTCCCCGCCCTTCGCGCGCACCAACGGCGTCACCGGATCGGCCGGACTGCCGCTGCCGTCGAACCTGATCGTCGTGCCCAGTGCGCTGTTGCTGTGGAAGCCCGTGCCCCCGTTCACGTAGAACTCGGTCGAGCGCCACGGGCCGAAGGTGACGCCGCCCTTGGGGCTGACGATGCCCGCCGTGGCGACGCCGCTGTTGCGATCGTCGATCCGGTTGGTGACGCCGAAGCGCGAGCCGTCGACGCGAAGGGCGGCGTTCGTGCGGAGCCAGCGCGCCCACTCGATCTGATTCTCGGCGTAGCCGCCCAGGCTGGTCACCAGGGCCGAGGCGTCGTTCTTCGCCTCGAGGCGCAGCCGTTCCTCGGTGTGGTAGAGCGCGATTTGCGAGACGTCGTCGTTGCGGAACTGCACCCCGAAGGTGTTCTGCACCGAACGGTTGCCCCAACGGCTCTGCCGCTTCTGGAAGGCGCGCACGCCGGTGACGAAGCGGCGGTCCACCTGCTCGACCTGATCGCCGTGGACCGGGTCGTCGAGGAAGAACGTGAAGTTCGAAATCAGGTTCAGCCCGTAGCCGAGCCCGTAGGCCTGCACCTTGCTGAGCGTGTTGCCGTTGCTCCGTTGCCACTCGCCGCCGACGCTGTAGCGGTAGGTGGTGCCGCCGTCCGAATCGTCGATCGAGCCGAAGCGGTCGATCAGACCCGAGTCGATGGCGCGTTGCGGCGAGGCTTCGGTGGCGTTCCACTTCCCGTGGTAACCCATGGCCGTCACTGACAGGCCGTTGGTGTTGTCACCCTGGCTGTAGCGGACCACGCCGTTGTACTTGCGATAGGAATCGGGGACGGTCCACGGCCCCGAGTTCGTCGAGGTTTCGCCGGCGACGAGGAGATGGCCGCGTCCGAGCTTGGGCGAGGCCGCGAACAGGCCGCGCGCGAAGTCGTAGGTGCCGGTCTCGACGTGCACCAGCGAGTGGTCGAGCGTCGTGGCGTAGTTGATGTTGCCGGCGCCCGCGGTCGCGAAGTCGCCCTGGTCCGCGAAGTACGGCCCCTTGGAATACTGGACGCCGGCGACGAGTTCCGGGATCAGGAAATTGAGATCCGCGTAGCCCTGGCTGTGCGCGTGCGTCGGCATGTTGACCGGGGTGCCGGCCACGGTCATCGCGAAGTCGCTGCCGTGATCGAGGTTGAACCCGCGCAGGAAGTACTGGTTGGCCTTTCCCTCGCCGCTGTGCTGCGTGATGATCACGCCCGGCACGGTCTCGAGCACTTCGGCCTGGCGCATGAAGGGGCGCACGTCGAGCTGCCTGGCGGTGATGGCGCCCTGGCTGGCCGAGGCGGCGATGCCGACGAGATCCTCGGCCGGGTTCTCCGCATCGGCGAGGTTGGCGAAGGTCCGCTTGCCCATCACCACCACTTCGGCGTTGAGCGAGAGGTGCATCACCTCATCGTTGGTCGCCGTGGCGCCGGCCTTGACCGCGAGATCACGATGCGTGACCGAGCCGAAATTGATCATCGAGTAGGCGACCTGATAGGTGCCCGCTGCCACGCCGTCGAAGACGTACGTGCCGGTGCCATCGGTCACGGTCACGACCGGATCGCCCGTCGTGCCGCGCAGCTCGACCGTCACTCCTGGCAGGGCGCCGCCGGTCTCGTCGGTGATCTGTCCTCGCACCTGACCGGTGGCGGGCTGGGCCCCGGCGGAGGACGACACGGCAAGGCAGAGCGCGAGGAGTGCACTGGCGATGGCGGCGCGGCGGTGATGGACCATGATCCCGATGGTAGGCACCGCCCAGCGCGGAACGATCTGAAGAGTTGATGAACATTGCGTGAGCGGATCGTTCAGGAACCGTTCAGGGTTGGCCTGCCCCCGGTTCCGGGCGGCTATCATCCGCAGATGCCATGTCTCGTCCCGTTGAGTCGGCGGATTCCGGGCCCGATCCTCGCGCTGGTCGCACTGTTGGCGATGACGGCGTGCAGCCGCCCGCCCGAAGGCTCGCTGAAGGAGCTGCAGACGTCGCAGGTGGGCGACCTGGAAGTGGTGCTGCTGGCGCCGGCCGAGGCGCTCGCGCAGGGCCAGGGGTTCGCGCTGATCGAGTTCCGCGACGGCAACGGCATGCTGGTGGACGTGGGCATCGTGCGGATGAGCGCGACGATGCCGATGCCGGGAGCGGCGACCATGTCGGGCAACAGCGAGCTCAAGCCCACGCCGGCGCCGGGCCGCTACGAGGTGGCCACCGATTTCAGCATGGCGGGCACCTGGTACCTGCAGGTGGAGTGGAACGGCCCCGCCGGCCGCGGGTCGGCCAAGCTCGAAAGCAGAGTGATGTAGGCGGGTCTGAAGACCCGCAGCCACGTACGGCGCCTCGGTTCGAACGTAGCGGGCGGTCTTCAGACCGCCCGACCCACCCGTCCTACCTGTCCCACCCGTCCCACCTGTCCTAATTCCCCGGCGTCCAGATCCGCGACGGGCCGGCGCCCGCGAGCGTCAGCATCAGCTCGTTCAGCCGCCTCACGAAGCTGGCGGGGTCCTCGAGCTGCCCGCCCTCGGCCAGCGTCGCCTGGTCGAACAGGATGTGGGTCCAGTCGCCGAACCGGGCCTCGTCGGTTTCCTCGTTCAGCCGCCGCACGATCGGGTGCGACGGGTTGATCTCGAGGATCGGCCTGGTAGTCGGCACCGTCTGTCCGGCGGCTTTCAGGAGCCGCTCGAGATGCGTGCTCATCCCGTGGTCGTCGCTCACCAGGCAGGCGGGCGAATCGGTGAGCCGGTGCGTCACGCGCACCGCGCTGGCGCGCTCCTGCAGCGCCTTCTGCATCCGCTCCAGCAAGGCGCCCTGCTCGCCCGACGGCTGGTTCTCGTCCGGCTTGGGCGCCTCGCCGCCGATCTTGCTCAGGTCGAGGCCGGCCTTGGCCACCGACTGCAGCGGCTTGCCCTCGAACTCGGTCAGCGACGACATCACCCATTCGTCCACGCGGTCGGACAGCAGCAGCACCTCGACCCCGAGCTTGTGGAAGATCTCGAGGTGGGGGCTGTGCTTCGCCGCCGCGTAGCTGTCGGCGGTGATGAAGTAGATCGCGTCCTGACCATCCTTCATGCGGCCGACGTAATCGGTGAGCGAAACGGTTTGCGCATCGCTGTCCTGGTGGGTGGACGCGAAACGAAGCAGCTTGGCCAGCCGTTCCTGGTTCGACGGGTCCTCGGGAATGCCCTCCTTGAGCACCCGTCCGAACGCCGCCCAGAACGTCGCGTACTTCTCGGCCTGCTTGTCGCCCAGCTCTTCGAGCATGCCGAGCACGCGCTTCACCGATGCCGCGCGGATGGCCTGCACGTCGCGGGACTGCTGCAGGATTTCGCGCGACACGTTGAGCGGCAGGTCGTTCGAGTCGATGACGCCGCGAATGAAGCGCAGGTAGGCCGGCATCAGCTGCTCGGCGTCGTCCATGATGAAGACGCGGCGCACGTAGAGCTTGATCCCGCGCCGGTGATCGCGGTCCCAGAGATCGAACGGCGCCCGCCCGGGCACATAGAGCAGCAGCGTGTACTCCTGGCGCCCCTCGACCCTGGCGTGAACGTAGCAGAGCGGCGGTTCCACGTCGTGGGCCACGTGCTTGTAGAGCTCGTGGTACTGCTCCTCGGTGACCTCGCTCTTCGGCCGCGTCCACAGCGCCGAGGCGCGGTTCACCTGCTCGTCCTCGTCGGTCGGCACCTGCTGCTTCGCCGTCGCGTCCCACTGCTCCTTCTTCATCAGGATCGGGATGGCGATGTGATCCGAGTACTTCTTCAGGATCTCGCGCAGGCGGTAGCCGGAGAGCAGCTCGTCCTCCTCGGGCCGCAGGTGCAGGATCACGTCGGTGCCGCGGGACGCCTTCTCGACGGTTTCGATGGTGAACCCGGCTTCGCCGGTGCTCTCCCAGCTCACGCCGTGCTCGGGACTCAGGCCCGCCCGCCGCGTCACCAGCGTCACCCGGTCGGCGACGATGAACGACGCGTAGAAACCGACGCCGAACTGGCCGATGAGATGCGCGTCCTTGGCGCGGTCGGCGGTGAGCTGCTGGAAGAACTCGCGCGTGCCCGACTTCGCGATGGTGCCGATGTGATCGATGACCTCCTGGCGCGACATGCCGATGCCGTTGTCGGACACGGTGATGGTGCGCGCGGCCGGGTCGTAGCTGATTCGAATCCGGGGATCGGGGTCGGTCTCGAACAGGCCGGCGTCGGCGAGTGCCTCGAAGCGCAGCTTGTCGGCGGCATCGGAGGCGTTCGAGACCAGTTCGCGCAGGAAGATCTCCTTGTTGCCGTACAAGGAGTGGATCATCAGATGGAGGAGCTGCGAGACCTCGGCCTGGAAGCCCAGCGTCTCCTTGGTGGTGGTGTCGGTCATGGCTTCTCCCAGTCTACAGAAAACGGCGGGGCTCAAGACCCCACGCTCCGTGGGATGCGCCGCCCCGGGTCCTATACTGAGTCGATGGACGAGCGGGAAACCGGCGCTGCCGCGATCGGCACGCTGCTCGAAAACCACCGTGCCTTCCTCGCCTATCTGACGCGGCGGGTCGGCGATCGCCAGGTGGCGGAAGACCTGCTGCAGGATGCGTTCGTGCGCGTGCTCGCGCGGCCGGACCAGGCCCCCGAGGGTGAAGGGCTCGTGCCCTGGTTCTATCGCACGCTACGCAACGCCGCCATCGATCGCTTCCGCCGCCAGGGCGCTGCGAACCGGGCGCTCGAAGCGTTCTCCCGCGACCTCGAGACCGTCGGGACCGTGCCCGAGGAGACCAGAACCGAGGTCTGCCAGTGCATCAACCGGCTCGCGTCCACGCTCAAGCCCGATTACGCCGAGGCCCTGCGGTCGATTGAGATCGACGGCATCGCCGTGAAGGATTACGCGGAGCGGAAGGGGCTGACGGCCGGCAACGCCGGCGTCCGGGTGTTTCGCGCCCGTGAGGCGCTGAAGCGGCGGGTGGCCGAGTCGTGCGGCGCCTGCGCCGAGCACGGCTGCCTGAACTGCACCTGCCAGGTGGCGGTGTAATCCGCCGCGCCCCGCTGCGTCATACGAGTGATGACCGCCGCCAAGCTGCTGCCCATGGTTCAGGCGCCCGGCGCCGTCGATCCGGTCTGCGGAATGACGGTGGACCCGGCCACCGCGAAGTTCTCCGCCGAGCACCAAGGGAAGCGCTACTACTTCTGCTGCGGCGGCTGCCAGGCGAAGTTCACCGCGGATCCGGCGCGGTATCTGATGACGGCAGGGCGGTCTAAAG